>NZ_JACYNU010000008.1:0-171979 GCF_014839455.1 Microbacterium sp. CFBP 8801
TCTGAGCCTCCCGCCAAGCCAATCCGGCCGATCACTGGGCGAGCGAGACTCCCGTCCATCGGGCGCGCGCGGCGAGACGAGATGCTCTCGGCATGGAGCTTGGGGCGGTCTGGGGCCAGCGACCTTCGGTCAGGCCCGAAGCAAGGATTCCGAGGGCTTTACCCGCACTCATCGGGCTGACCTACTACTCGTTGCCGCGCGGATGACAAACGCAGCGATCGACGCTAGACGGCCGAAGCTCGGTTGAAGCCGCCCAACACAGCGGATGAAACGGGTGTCCATACTTGGTCGGATCCCTGAGATACACCCAACGACAAGCCCCGATAGAACCTAGCTGCAGGATATCTGCGAGCAGCCCCGTCAAGTACGGCCCCGTGGTGATGAATCCAACCCAGGCGGCCACGAGAAGTCAGCGGTCGACCACATATCAGCCGATCAATCTGACGCTTTCTTCTCGACGTGGGGTTCCGGGCGGTTCGCGCGGCCGAGGCCTTTCGGGTCAGTCGCTATCTGCGAGTGGAAGTCGAGCATCGTGGAGCTGTCGTACCCGTTATCGACCGCGAATCTAGGAACGCGCTTGAGCGTGGGATCCAGCGCGTTCGACACCGCGGTGCTGAGGTTGGTTCCGAGCACGCGAGCGGTTTCTGTCCGACTGCGCAGAGCAAGAACCGCGCCGCGCCATCGGCAGACCGTTCCTACACCAGCTATCAGCGAATGCCTCTCTTTTCGACCGCCTGGTTTGGCCTGATTGTCCGGGCCACTCCGTAGCATCGAGCTGCGAGAACTTTCTTCACTAGTCAAGGCCGAGCTCCGGCCGGTTGCGCCACCTGCGGTGCGTCCGGTCCTCAGCGGCCCCGATAACCACGTGCGCGCCTGCTACCGTGAGCGACATGTCGCGCGCCACGGAACTTGAATCGCGGGAGCCCCGCCTTCTCGAAGAGGTCTTCAAAGTATCGGGAGTCCCGACGCACACCTTCGTGCCTCCTTCCAGCTACGGCCTCCTCAAAGTCGCGTTACGCACGAAAGGCCGAGGAGTGGTCATCGAGGGACCATCCGGAATCGGCAAGTCGACGGCCGTAGAACGCGCGCTCGCTGAACTCGGCCTAAGCGGCCAGGCCACAATGCTAAGCGCACGCAAGACGGGGGACGTCGAGTACATCGCCGAGCTCCCTCAAATCACCTCGCCCGGCATCGTCGTTATCGATGACTTTCACCGACTCGATGAAGCCACCAAGAGCACCATCGCGGACCTACTCAAGGTCTCCGCTGACGCGGAGGACTCGTCGACCAAACTCATCATTCTTGGAATCAATGATGCGGGCCGAGCCCTCATCGAATCTGGCAGTGACGTGGCTAACAGAATCGAGTCGATTCGGTTCGAGTCCGAGGACCCTAAGAAGATTGGCGAGATGATCGCGGCCGGCGAAGCCGCACTGAACGTGACCATCTCGGCTAAACAGAACATCGTCAATAGCGCGCAGGGCAGCTTTTACATTGCCCAACTCCTGGCGTGGAACGCCTGCATCGCAGCAAACGTGACCGAGGAGCTCGCGGAAAATCAGGTAGTGGACACCTCGTACGCTGCTGTTCAACGGGAGGTAGTCAGGAAGCAGAAATTGCGCTTTGGTGACGCCGTCCGTGATTTCGCTCGCGGAACACGTTTTCGGCCCGGCGGCCGCGCACCATACCTTCACGTGCTTCGCTGGCTCGCGGACTCGGACAGCTGGAGTATCCACCTCCCCGCTGAGATGCGTTCACACCCCAGCGAGAAGATCTCGGTTGGAATCGTCCTTGAGCGGGGGTATCTCGAGCTTCTGACGAACAAGCCCGATGTGGCGCGACTTATGCACCTCGACCCCGACACGCAGGTGCTCTCGGTAGAGGACCCGATGTTGATCTACTACCTTCGATCAATCACGTGGGGCGACTTCATTAAGGAAGTCGGCTTTACAAAAGTCGACCACACAGAGACCTACGATGTCGCGTTGACCTTCGCCGGCGAAGATCGGGCATACGCAGAGGAGCTTTACGACGCACTCGAGGACAACGGACATGCAGTCTTCTACGACCTCGCCGAACAACACAGAATTATCGGCGAGGACGTGGAGGCTTACCTCGCACCGATTTACGCGTCGGGGAGTCGATATGTTGTTGCCATCCTCGGCCCGATGTATGGAATGAAACGCTGGACCCTTTTCGAGAGCGAGCAGTACAAAGCGCGTCTGACGTCGGGCCATGTCTTACCTATCTGGTCAACAACCGCGATGCCGACCGCGTTTGACGAGAATCGCAACCGAGGGGGACTAGCGTTCGATCCCGAAGGGAACCTCCGCACCACCGCCGTCGAGCACGCGAGCGTAATTTCGAAGAAGATCGCCGGCTTGTAGCGGGCCGGGAACTCGATTGAGACCAATGAGAACCAGCCATCACCAATGAGCGAGAATTACGCTGGATCACGTGGCAATCGATCACCAAATGACGCCCTCAAAACCGAGTCACACAAATGAAAACTGCGAGGTCACGGGATCAACGCCCGTCGGAGCCACTGGCCCTTTCTCAGGCTTCTGCTGGGAAGGGGCCTTTTTCCTTGCACTGAGGCCGCCCACTCGGCGCTCGCCCTCCCCGGGGCCGAGACTGCCCCGGTTCTGCCCACTCTGGTCCTAGCCCGCTCCAAACCCGTTCCACGTAGCTTTAGGCCGTTGCTCACCGCTCCGCACCTCAGAGCCCCGGCTTCCACCGCGTCGAGAACAGGCCCCATGTCCGCCAACAGGCTGCATAGCGGCCGATCGTCCTGCTCTCGCGGCATCCTGCTCTCGCGGCATCCCCTCTTCTCGACGCAAGCCACCTCGGCCCCGCCCCACCGCGAACCACTCCCCACCGAGCGAGATTCCCCAGGGTGCAGCGCGCGTCGCCAGACAGCGCTACTATTTGTTGACTTTTAGCAAACACCTGGCGCCCGGCTCCGCTCGATCGAGCCGCCCGCCGACCCTTCCCGATGAGGCCCCGATGTCAGACATCACTCGCAATCGCCGCGCGCACACCGCCGGCACCGACACGGTCATGACCCACCGCATGATCATGTTCGTCATCTTCGGCCTCATGGCCGGAATGTTCCTCTCCGCCCTCGACCAGACGGTCGTCGGCACCTCGATCCGCACGATCGGCGACGACCTGCAGGGCTTGAGCCTGCAGGCGTGGGTCACCACCGCCTACCTGATCGTCTCGACGATCTCGACGCCCATCTACGGCAAGCTCTCCGACATCTTCGGACGCCGTCCGTTGTTCCTGATCGCCATCCTGATCTTCATCGTCGGCTCGGTGCTCGCCAGCTTCTCGACCTCGATGGTCGAGCTGGCGGCCTTCCGCGCGATCCAGGGCCTGGGCGCCGGTGGCCTGATGTCGATGCCCCTGGCGATCATGGGCGACATCCTCGCCCCGCGCGAGCGCGCGAAGTACCAGGGCTACTTCCTCGCCGTGTTCGGCATCTCGAGCGTCATCGGTCCGCTCGTCGGCGGCCTGTTCGCCGGTGCCAGCGAGATCCTGTTCATCACCGGATGGCGCTGGGTGTTCCTCATCAACGTGCCGATCGGCATCATGGCGCTGGCCATCGTCTGGCGGTTCCTGCACATCCCCAAGCAGCCGCGCGGGTCGGTGCGCATCGACTGGTGGGGCGCCACCACGGTGATCGTCGCCCTCGTGCCCCTGCTGCTCGTCGCCGAGCAGGGCCGCGAGTGGGGCTGGGGCTCGCCCATCGCCCTCGCCTGCTACGTCATCGGAGCACTCGGCATCCTGGCCTTCGTCATCGCCGAGACGAAGATGAAGGATGACGCGCTCATTCCGCTGAAGCTCTTCCGCTCCCCGACCTTCTCGATGGCGACGGTCATCGGCGTGCTCGTCGGCTTCGGAATGTTCGGCGCGATGCTGACCCTGCCGCTGTACCTGCAGCTCGTGCTGGGCTCCTCTCCCACGCAGAGCGGCCTCGAGATGCTGCCGATGATCCTCGGCCTGATGGTCGCCTCGATCGTCAGCGGACAGCTCATCGCCCGCACCGGCCGCTACCGCATGTTCCCGATCCTCGGCACGCTGCTCATGTCGGTCGGCTTCTTCCTGCTGACGTTCCTCAAGTACGACAGCCCCTACTGGCACGTGGCCATCGCCATGCTCGTCATCGGCCTGGGCCTCGGTCAGCTGATGCAGACGCTCACCATCGCGAGCCAGAACTCGGTCGGCGTGCGCGACATGGGCGTGGCCACGAGCGGGTCGACGTTCTTCCGCCAGATCGGTGGAACGCTGGGGACGGCCGTGCTGCTGTCGCTGCTGTTCACGCTCATGCCCACCAACGTGATCGGCTCGTTCTCGGACCGCGCGACCCTCACCGACGCGCTCGACGCCGCCCTCGACCCCACGGTGTCGTCGGCGCCGGCGAACGAGAAGATCATGTCGACGATCTACGGCCCGATCCTCTCGCAGGTCACCGCGGGCACGACCGCCCAGGTGCAGGCGGGCGTTCAACAGGCGACGGATGCCGCGACCCAGGCGGTCGCCGCTCAGGTCGCCGCCGGGCAGATCCCCGCCTCGGCGCAGGCCGCGGCGACGCAGACCGCCGTCTCGCAAGCCCTCTCGGCCGCGTCGGCGCAGATCCAGCAGCAGGTGCCGGTCGCGCGGATCGGCACCGACGGAACGGTGAGCCTGGACTTCTCGAATGCCGGTGAGCGCGCGGCGTTCGTCGACACGGTGGCGACCACGCTGGAAGACCAGTTCGCGGCGGGCGGCGACACCTCCGCGCTCGGGGGTGCCGCCCTCGACGACACGTCGTTCCTGGTGGGCGCCGATGCGCGACTGACCAAGCCGTTCCTCGTCGGGTTCAACTCGTCGTCGACGACGGTCTACTGGGTCGCGATGTCGGTCGTGCTGCTCGCGTTCGTGCTGTCGCTGTTCTTCCGCACGCCGCCGCTGCGTGCCAAGTCGGCGCTGCAGGAAGCCGCCGACGAGCGCCGCGGCAAGGACGACGAAGACAAGCGCGCCGAAGAGGCCGCCGCGCAGACGGGTGCGCTGATCGCACCCTGACGCGCGTGAGACGACGAAGGGGCGGGGAGTCACGCGGACTCCCCGCCCCTTCGTCGTCGTCAGGCCCGCTCCCGCGCCCGCAGGTCTTTGCGCAGGATCTTGCCCGACGTCGACTTGGGGATGACGTCGATGAACTCCACGCGCCGCACCTTCTTGTGCGGGGCGACCTCCCCGGCCACGAAGGCCTTCACATCGTCCTCGGTCAGCTCACTGCCGGAGCCGACCACCACGAACGCCTTGGGGATCTCCTGCCCGTCGTCGTCGAGCACGCCGATGACCGCGGCATCCTGGATCTGCGGATGCGAGAGCAGCAGGGCCTCGAGCTCGGCGGGGGCGATCTGGTACCCGTGGTACTTGATGAGCTCCTTGAGGCGGTCGACGATCGTGAGGTATCCGTCGACGTGGTGCACGCCGATGTCGCCGGTGTGCAGGAACCCGTCGTCGTCGAGGGTCTCGGCTGTGGCATCCGGTCGATTCAGGTAGCCGAGCATGACGTTCGGCCCGCGCACCCAGATCTCGCCCGGTGCCGTCAGGCCGTCGTCGCCGTGGATCTCGAGTTCGTCGCCCGTCTCGGGGTCGACGAGCTTCGCCTCGACGTTCGGCAGCAGCACGCCCACCGAGCTCACCGGCATGTCTCCGCCGGCGGGGATCGCGTGCGACACCGGGCTGAGCTCGCTCATGCCGTAGCCCTGGAAGAAGCGCGCGCCGATGCGGCGCCCGGCGGTCTCGGCGGTCTCGCCGTCGAGGGGCGCCGCCCCCGAGAACACGCTGTGCACGCTGGAGAGGTCGAACTCGTTGACCAGGGGGTGCTTGGCCAGCGCGACGGCGATGGGCGGCGCGATGAAGAGGAAGGTGCACCGCTGATCCTGCACCGACCGCAGGAACTCCGTCAGGTCGAACCGCGGCATGGTGACCAGGCTCGCCCGCTGCCTCAGGGCGAGGTTCAGCAGCACCGTCATGCCGTAGATGTGGAAGAACGGCAGCACCGCCAGCACCCGGTCGTCGCTCGAGATCTCGATCACGGGCCGGCACTGGTGCACGTTGGCCACGAGGTTGCGGTGCGAGAGCATCACGCCCTTCGGCACCCCGGTCGTCCCCGACGAGTACGGCAGCACGGCCACGTGCGTCGACGGGTCGAAACGCACCTCGGGCGGAATGCGCCCCTCGCCCAGCAGGGAGCGCAGGTCGAGGTGTCCCTCGGCGCCGTCGAGCACGATCACGCGGTCGTCATCGAGTCCCGCGGCCCGGGCGGCGGCGAGCGCCTGCGGCAGCAGCGGCGACACCGTCACGAGCCAGGTCGCCGCCGCGTCGCGCAGCTGCGTCTCGATCTCGCGCGCGGTGTAGAGGGAGTTGATCGTGGTGACGACGGCGCCGAGTCTCAGGATGCCGTGGAACACCGTCGCGAAGGCCGGAACGTTCGGGCAGAGCACGGCGACGACGGTGTCGGTGTCGACCCCGCGTGCGGCGAGAGCCCCGGCGAACCCGTCGACCTGGGCGCGGAGTCCGCCGTAGGTCGTCTCGGCGCCGCTGGCCGGGTCGATCAGGGCGACGCGATCGAGATCGTCGTCGGCGAGCGAGCCGAACAGGTAGTCGTAGATGCTCTGGTCGGGGATGTCGATCGGCGGGAAGGGGCTCTGGTACACGGTTCTCTCCTTCGAAAACGGTACGGCCGGAAACGGTACGGCGAGGTGCGGTGCGTTCATCCTGACAGCGGACGATGGCCCTGTCACCCGATGACGCCGAGCAGCACTCCCCCGGCGGCCCCGACGAGCACCACGGCCCAGGCCGGTGCCCGGAACGCCGTCAGCAGCACGAACCCGAGCGCCGCGAGGACGAGCGGCCCGGGCCCGGTCACCGCGGTAGTGAAGACGGGGCTGTAGAGCGCCGCGGCCAGAATGCCGACGACCGCCGCATTCGCCCCGCGCATCGCCGCGCGGACGCGGGGTCTCCCCCGCAGGGCGTCCCAGAAGGGCAGTACCCCCACGAGCACGAGGAAACCGGGCACGAAGATCGCGAGCAGCGCGATCGCGGCTCCCGCGACACCGCCCGGTCCGACGTCCGACACGGCGCCGAGGTAGGCGGCGAAGGTGAAGAGCGGGCCGGGCACGGCCTGCGCGGCGCCGTACCCGGTGAGGAAGACCTCGGGCGACACCCAACCGGTCTGGACGACCGCGGCCTGCAGAAGGGGCAGCACGACGTGGCCGCCGCCGAACACTAGCGCCCCGGAGCGGAAGAACGCGTCGGCGAGCGCGGCGGTGCCCGAGCCCGTCAGCGCGACCAGGACCGGAAGCCCGACCAGGCCGGCGACGGCGAGCACGAGGCAGACGACCGCCACCCGGCGCGACACACCGAACGGCGCGAGAGCGGCCGCGGGCGGCTCGGCGACACCGCGCAGCAGCCACAGGCCCGCGACGACCCCGATGACCAGCGCGCCGATCTGCCCGAGTGCGCCGGGCGCGATGAGAGCCACCGCCAGAGCGATGACGGCGATGCCCGCGCGGCGGGCGTCGGGGGTCAGGGTGCGCGCCATGCCCCACACCGCGTGGGCGACGATGGCGACCGCGATGATCTTCAGCCCCGAGAGCACGCCGTCGCCGACGGGACCGCCCACGAGTGACGCGCCCGCGGCGAAGGCGACCAGGATCACGGCCGAGGGCAGCGTGAAGGCCACGAACGCGGCGAGCGCGCCGAGCATCCCGGCGCGCTGCAGACCCATCGCGAAGCCCACCTGGCTCGACGCCGGCCCCGGGAGGAACTGGCAGAGCGCCACGAGGTCGGCGTAGGCGCGGTCGTCCATCCACCGCCGCCGCGCGACGAGATCGTCGCGGAAGTACCCGAGGTGGGCGACCGGCCCGCCGAACGAGGTCAGCCCCAGGCGCAGGAAGGCGAGGAACACCTCGCTCACGCGTCCCGGTCGTTGCATGGCCGGATCCTCTCGCCCCGGGGGAAACACCGGGTGAACCGTTACGTCAGCGGCACCCGCAGCAGGTCGTCGACCAGACGCAGGGTGAGGGCGGTGAGGTCCTGATCCGCGGAGACGTCGGCGCCGAGCACCGCGTCGCGGAAGCGCTCCACCTCGGCCACCATCGGGTTGGCGGCAGCTACGACGTCGATGACCTGCGGCTCGGCGTCGCGGGGCGTGATCGTCAGGCGTCTCGGGGCGTCGATCGCATCGATCGAGAGCGAGGCCGTCTCGCCCTGGATCTCGCTGGGCAGTGCCGTGTCGGTGATCTTCGACCAGGCGACGTCGGCGACGAACCCGTCGTAGGCGGCGAGCGCGCTGCCCAGCCCGTCGGTGCCCGAGGCGATGCCGACGCGCACGCCGTGAATGCTCCGCGGCGCCCCGAGAAGCCGCACGAGGGCGTGCAGCGGGTACACGCCCAGGTCGCGCAGGGCGCTGCCCCCGAGCGCGGGATCGAAGATGTTCGTCTGCTCCCCGGCGAGCACGTGGTCGTACCGCGCGGAGCGCTTCTCGTAGCGCAGCGAGACGCGGCGGAGGGTCCCCAGCCGCGGCAGGGCGTCGCGCACGGCGGCCAGCCCCGGGTCGTACGCCGTGCGCATCGCCTCGAGCAGCACGACGCCGCGGGAACGGGCGTGCGCGACCGCGGCATCCCAGTCCGCTGCCGTCAGCACGGCCGGCTTCTCGACGAGCACCGGGATGCCGGCCTCCACGGCCGTCCGCACCTGTTCCGCGTGCAGCGCGTTGGGGCTCGCGAGGTAGACGGCGTCGACGTCGGCGGCCGCGAGCAGGTCGTCGAGGCCGACGGCGGTCCCGGGCGCGCCGACCGCGTCGGCGAACTCCCGCGCGCGTCGGGGGTCGCGCGAGGCGACGCGCGAGACCTCGATGCCCTCGACCTCCGCCACCGCCCCGGCGAGACGCTCGGAGATGGTGCTGGTGCCGACGATGCCGATGCGGATCATGCCCCCATTGTCGCGCGAGTCCTCGCGCCCGCCCTCGCACCCGTCCTCGCGCCCGTCGAAACCGTTCATCGGCGCCGTGAACCGTCCCGATAGGATCGGCGCGAATCGCCACCCGAGCCCGAGGCACCATGACCACCACCCGAGCCCAGCACCGTCGCCGCTCCTCGAGACGCGTCCGTGCCCGCCGCACGCTCTTCGCCGCCGTCGCGGTCGCGGTCATCGCCGCCGGCGTCACCGCTCTCGCTCTGACCCGCGGGCCCGCCGCCCCACCCGTCGCCGACGAGACCGCCGTGGTCGAGACCCCCACGAGCACCCCGACGCCGACCCCGCCGGCGCTGAGCGCCGCCCAGCAGCTGCTCGCCACCTCGACCGACGCGAGAGCCTGCGCGGTGTCGTACGAGGGAGAAGGCATCGAGATCGCCCCCGTGCTGCAGACCGAGGGCAACCGGTACCAGGGCCTGCCGATCCCCCGGACCGCCGGTCGAGTGTTCGCCGGGTGGTACGCCGCGGCCACCGACGCCGCCGCACTGAACCTCTCCGCGCGACTGAACGGCGCCGACCTGGTGTCGTGCACCGATCGCGAGCGCACGCTGCACGCCGGGTGGACCTCCCCCGAGGCGAACACGGCCGAGGCCGCCGGCATCCCGATCCTGATGTACCACCAGTTCACGCGGAACCCGCAGGGCGAAGACACCTGGCTGCGTCTGAACTACGCCTACGTCGGCGACTTCGACGCGCAGATGGCGTACATCCAGCAGTCCGGCTTCTACCTGCCCACGTGGGACGAGCTGAGCGCGTTCATCGACGGCGCCCTGTACCTGCCGAAGCACTCCGTCATCATCACCGACGACGACGCCGACAGCTCCTGGCTCGAGCTCGCCGCACCGATCGTCGACGGGCGCAACCTGCTCACGACCTCGTTCGTCATCACCTCTTCGCGCACCGAGCCCACCCCGAACCAGTTCGTGCTGCAGCGCCCGCACACCCACGACCTGCACCGTGCCGGGGCCAACGGCAAGGGCCGCATGGTCAACGACGACGTCGACACGATCGCTGCAGACCTCGAGAAGTCCGCCGAGATCCTGGGCGCGAAAGAAGTGGTGGCCTACCCGTTCGGTCACTACAACGACACGACGAAAGAGGCGGTACGAAAGGCCGGCTTCGAGATGGGGCGCACCGTCGAGCAGGGGTACGTGCGCATCGGCACCGACAAGCTCGCCCTGCCGGTCGTCCGGATGAACTACGGAATGACCGTCGATGACCTGAAGGGGTACATCGGCTGATCAGGATGCCGATTCCCGACGTTTCCGAGGGGATTCCCGTGCTTCGCAGGGGTGGGCATCCGCAGTCTCCCAGGTAACTCGGCCACAATGCCAAATTGAGCACGCGTCGGCCGGTCTACGCTGTGTACTTCTGTCTCACCGAGAAAACGCGAGCACCTATGGACCTTTCCGTCATCGTTCCGACCTTCAATGAGGGTCCGAACGTCGCCGAACTCGTCCGTCGTACGACGCAGGCGCTTCTCGGTCGCGACGTCGAGATCATCTTCGTCGACGATTCGACCGACGACACCCCCGACATCATCCGCGCCGTCGCCGCAGCCGCGCACGTTCCGGTGCGTCTCATCCACCGCGACGACCCCGTCGGAGGCCTCGGCGGCGCCGTCGTCGACGGCATCCGAGCCGCTGCGGCGGACTACTGCGTCGTCATGGACGGCGACCTGCAGCACCCGCCCGAGGTCATCGCCGAACTCCTCGACCGGGTCGAGGTCGGCGACGCCGACGTGGTCGTGGCCTCGCGCTACATCGCGGGCGGCACCTCCGACGGGCTCGCCAACGCGGTGCGCACCACGGTCTCGCGCGCGTCGACCCTGCTGACCAAGTCGATGTTCCCGAAGAAGCTGCACAACTGCTCCGACCCCATGACGGGCTTCTTCCTCATCGACCGTCGCTCGCTCGACCTCGAAGAACTGCACCCGCGCGGCTTCAAGATCCTGCTCGAGATCCTCGCCCGCAAGCAGATGCGCGTGGCCGAGGTCCCCTTCTCGTTCGCGCCGCGCTTCGCCGGTGAATCCAAGGCCTCGTTCAGCCAGGGAATGCGCTTCCTCACGCAGCTGACCATGCTGCGCTTCGGCCGCATGTCGGCGTTCGCCCTGGTCGGCGGCATCGGCGCGGTGGCCAACCTCGCGATCATGTGGGCCCTGGTGGCCGTGCACGTCGAATACATCCTCGCCGCGGTCATCGCCAGCGTCATCACCATCGTCGCCAACTTCCTCGCGCTCGAGTACCTCGTGTTCGCCGACATGCGGGCCGAGTCGGGGCTCATGCGCCACCGGTTCGTCAAGTCGTTCGCGTTCAACGGCGTCGAGGCGATCGTGCGCATCCCCGTCATCGCGATCCTCGTCGAGCGCGCGCACATGCCCAGCGTCATCGCGGCCGCCCTCACGCTGGTCGCGGCATTCGTGGTGCGCTTCGTCTTCCACGCCCTCGTCGTCTACGCGCCCAAGAAGAGCCGCGTGGGCAAGGCGGTGCGGGCCGTCGAGCCGCTCGAAGACGAACTGACGGCCTGATCCGATCGGCGCTCGTCGCCGTGCGGCGGCGTACGCTGGAAGCATGTCCAGCGAAGCTCCCATCCGTATGTTCGGCGCCGACTGGTGCCGTGACTGCATCCGCACCAAGAAGCAGCTCGACGAGCTCGGCGTCGCGTACGAGTACGTCGACCTCGTGGCCGACCCGGCCGCGGCCGACGTCGCGAAAGAGATCTCCGGGCGTACGAGCATCCCGGTGGTGCTGTACCCCGACTCCAGCCACCACGTCGAGCCCTCGAACGCCGACGTCGAGGCCAAGCTCCGCGAGCTGTCGCTGATCTGACCGGGGTCGGCATGACCCTCGCCACCGCGCGTCCCACCCGCCGCGCGCTCACCGGCGTCGCCGGCACGGCGCTTCCCGCCTTCGTCGATCACCACGTGCATCTGCACCTGATCGACCCGGAGGGGTTGGCGGCGCGCGGCATCGCCGGGGTCGTCGACCTCGGCGGCGATCCGGTGGCCCTCGCCCGTCGCACGACGGGCCTGCCCCGCGTCGCCTACGCGGGAGCCTTCCTGACAGCGCCCGGCGGGTATCCGCGTGGCCGGGGATGGGCTCCGGATGCCATCGTGCGCGACGTCTGGGACGCCTCTCTGCATCCGGGAGTCGTCGGGGGCGCACGCACGGCGGTCGACGAGCAGGCGGACGCCGGTGCATCGGTGATCAAGATCGCCCTGCACGCCGACGCGGGACCGGTGGTGAGCGACGACGTGCTCGCCGCCGTCATCGTGGCCGCCGCCGAACACGGTCTCGCCGTCGTCGCCCACGCGCAGGGTGCGGGGCAGGTCGACCGTGCGGTCGAGGCCGGCGTGTCGGCCCTGGCGCACACCCCCTTCGACGCCCCCGTCTCGCGCCGCCTGGTCTCGCGCGCCGTCACGGCGGGACAGGCGTGGATCTCGACCCTCGACATCCATCGCGGCGCCGCACGCGATCACGCGGTCGCCAACCTCCGTGCCTTCGCCGCCCGTGGCGGACGCGTGCTGTACGGCACCGACCTCGGCAACGGCGCGTTGCCGGTCGGTCTCAATCGCCGCGAACTCCTCGCCCTGCACGAGGCCGGCGTGCGCGGTGATGCGCTGATCGCCGCTCTCGCCGACCCGTGGCCCGCCACCGTCCCCGATGAGGCCGTGTCGACGTTCGTCGCCGGTCCCGCCCCCACCGACCCCGACGACGTGCCGACCTGGCTCAGCCGCGGAACGGTCGTCCCCACCGAGGAGCTCCCCCGTGCCGACTGATTCCGCTCTCGACACCGAAGCCGCCGCCCTCGACGCCGCCGACCCCCTCGCGGCGCATCGCGACGCCTTCGTCGGCGCCGAGAGCCCGCTGGTGTACTTCGACGGCAACTCGCTCGGACGACCGCCCCGCGCCACCGCCGACCGACTGGCGCGGTTCGTGACCGACGAGTGGGGCGGTCGCCTCATCCGCGGGTGGGACGAGGCGTGGATGGAGCTGCCGTTCGTCATCGGCGACCGGATCGGCGCGTCGACCCTGGGCGCGGCGGGCGGCCAGACGGTGATCGGCGATTCCACCACCGTGCTGCTCTACAAGTTGCTGCGCGCCGCCCTCGACGCGCAGATGACCACCGACGCGAACCGCGTCGAGATCGTCGTCGGGCGCGACGACTTCCCCACCGATCGCTACCTCGTCGAGGGGATCGCCGCCGAACGGGGTGCTCGGGTGGTGTGGGTCGAGGTCGACACCGCCCGGGGAGTGGATGCCGACCTGCTCCGCGCCGTCGTGGGCCCGCGCACGGCCGTGGTGCTGCTGAGCCACGTGTCGTACCGTTCCGGGTTCCTCGCCGACGGTGCCGGTCTCACCGCGATCGCCCACGACGCCGGCGCCCTCGTGCTGTGGGACCTCTGCCACTCGGCGGGTTCCGTGCCGGTGGAGCTCGACGCCTGGGGTGCCGACCTCGCCGTGGGCTGCACGTACAAGTACCTGAACGGCGGGCCGGGGTCTCCGGCGTTCGCCTACGTCGCCGCCCGGCACCAGTCGACGCTCACCCAGCCGGTCCAGGGGTGGATGGGAGCGGCCGACGTCTTCTCGATGGGGCCGCTCTACCGCCCCGCCGACGGCATGCGTCGGTTCCTGTCGGGGACGCCTCCGGTGCTGGCGATGATCGCCCTGCAGGACACCCTCGATCTTCTCGAGCAGGCCGGCATCGCGGCGGTGCGCGCCAAGTCCGTCGCCCTCACCGAATTCGCGCTGCGCGTGGCCGACGGCATCCTGAGTCCGCTGGGCGTGCGGCTCGCCTCGCCCCGCGACCCCGCCGACCGCGGCGGCCACCTCACGCTCTCGCACCCGTCGATGCGCGCCGTGACCGCACGGCTCTGGGCCGACGACGTCATCCCCGACTACCGCGACCCGCACGGGCTGCGCATCGGACTGTCGCCCCTGTCGACGAGCTTCGCCGAGACGCTCGCCGGCATGCGTGCGATCGCCGCCGCCGTCGCCCGCGAGGGGTGAGGACTCCGCATCGGGCTGTCGCGGTTCCCGGCCGGGACTCGGACGCTCGCGAGGGATAGCCTCGGACGGTGATCGATCCCCTCCTCGCCATCGTCGCGGGCGTCGTGGTCGTCGCGCTGGTGACGGTCATCGCTCCCCGCTTCAACGTCGCGGGCCCGCTCGTGCTGCTCGCCATCGGCGCGGCCGTGAGCCTGCTGCCGTTCGTCCCCGCCTTCGCGGTCGACCCCGAGGTGATCCTCATCGGGGTGCTCCCACCCCTGCTGTACTCGGCCGCGGTGCAACTGCCCGCCATCGAGTTCCGCCGCGACTTCGCCCCGATCGCCGGGCTGTCGGTGCTGCTCGTCGTCTTCAGCTCGATCGTTCTGGGGCTGTTCTTCTGGGCGGTGGTCCCCGGGCTCGGCCTCGCTCTGGGCATCGCGCTCGGGGCGATCCTCAGTCCCACCGACGCCGTGGCGACCTCCATCGCCAAGCGCCTCGGCATCTCGCCCCGCGTGGTGACCATGCTCGAGGGCGAGAGCCTGCTCAACGACGCCACCGCCCTGGTGCTCCTGCGCACGGCGGTCGCCGCCGTGGCATCCGGGTTCGCGTTCGCCGACGCCCTCGCCAACTTCGCGTGGGCCGTCGTGCTCGCCCTGGTGCTCGGCGCCGTCGTCGGCTGGGTGAACCTGCGCGTGCGCGAGCGCGTCACCAACTCCGCCGCCAACACCGCGCTGAGCTTCGCCATCCCGTTCATCGCGTACCTGCCCACCGAGCACCTCGGTGGCTCCGGTCTGGTGGCCGCGGTGGTCGCCGGCATCGTCACGGGCCAGGGCGCCGCCCGGCGGTTCACCCCCGAGCAGCGCATGAGCGACCGGCTGAACTGGCGCACGATCGAGCTGATCCTCGAGGGCGGCGTCTTCCTGGTGTTCGGGCTCGAGCTGAAAGACATCGTCACCAGCAACCTGCGCGAGCACGAGGGCCTGTGGCACGGCACCTGGCTCGCCCTGTCGGCCCTCGGCATCGCTCTCGTCGTGCGCGGCCTGTACGTGTCGGGTCTCGTCTGGGTGCAGGGCCGCCGCAGTCACGGCCTCTGGCGTCACCAGGACCGCGTCGAGAACGCGCAACAGCGCCTCGACGACTTCGAAGAGGCGTACCACGCGGGTGAGCTCGACACGCAGGGTCGAGCCGACGACCCGGCGCGTGCCGCGCGGCGCATCGGCTGGATGCGCACGCGCATCTCGCGCACCATGGCCGACCTCGACTACTACCGCGACACGCCCCTGGGCGCGCGGCACGGCACGGTGATCGTGTGGGCGGGCATGCGCGGGGTCGTCACGCTGGCCGCCGCCCAGACGCTGCCCGAAGACACGACTCAGCGACCGCTGCTGATCTTCGTGGCCTTCCTGGTCGCGCTCTTCAGCCTGGTGCTGCAGGGCATCACGCTGCCCGCGGTGGTGCGGACGGTCGGGCTGGCCGGGGAAGGCGGCCAGGGACCGTCACGGGAGGAGCAGCGCGCGCTCGACGCCGAGCTGCGCGACGCCGCGATCGCCGCCGTGCAGTCGGGAACCCTCACCCGACGCGACGGCGGCACCTTCCCCGCCGAGATGGTCGAACGCGCCGGAGCGCGGCTCACCCGGCCGCCCGACGACGAGGCGACCAGCCGGGTGCGCGACCTGCTGGAGCTGCGCCTGGCGTCGCTGGATGCCATGCGCCGACGACTCGACCGCCTCAGCCGTGACGGCCGGTACAGCACCGCCGCCCTGCGCCACGCCCTGGCCGAGCTCGACGCCGACCAGCTGAGCCTGGAGCTGCGCATCGACGACGGCACCGACGACTGATCCCGGCCCCCAACCCCCGCGGGAGTCGCGAGGATGTGTCGCTTTCGGCACGCCGACGCGACAATTCTCGGCGACTCGCGCGGGGGGTGGGGCTGGAATAGGCGCGACGGCTGGTGGGTTCTCCCCCAGGCGCCTGCGGTCACCGCGAAAGCCGTGGTGACTCGACGGCGGGAGAGAAGTTCGTTCATGAGCAGGTTCACCGGCAAAGTCGCACTCGTCACCGGTGGGGGCAGCGGCATCGGCGCGGAGATCGCGCGGGAACTCGCCGAAGAAGGCGCCTCGGTCGTGGTCACCGACATCAACCGCGAGGCGGCTGACGCCGTCGTCGCGCAGATCACCGACGCGGGCGGATCGGCTGCCGCCTTCGCCCAGAACACGGCGAAGTGGCAGGACTCCGAAGCCGCCGTCGCCTTCGCGAAGGAGACGTTCGGCGCCCTTCACCTGGCGGTGAACAACGCCGGCATCGGCGCCGCCCCGCAGAACATCGGCGACTACGACATCGAGGCGTGGGACCGCGTGCGCGCGGTCGACCTCGACGGCGTCTTCTACGGCCTCCGGTTCCAGCTGCCCGCGATCGTCGAGGCCGGTGGCGGCGCCATCGTGAACATGGCCTCCGTCCTCGGATCGGTCGGCATCGCCCAGAACGCGGCGTACGTCGCCAGCAAGCACGCCCTGGTCGGCCTGACGAAGGTCGCCGCGCTCGAGTACACCGCGCAGGGCGTGCGCACCAACGCCGTCGGCCCCGGGTTCATCGACACCCCGCTCGTGCGCTCGAGCCTGTCGCCCGAGGCCCTCACCCACCTCGAGAACGAGCACGCGACGGGTCGCCTGGGCACCGACGCCGAAGTGGCCGCGCTGACGCTGTTCCTGCTGAGCGACGCCGCTTCGTTCATCTCGGGCAGCTACCACCTCGTCGACGGCGGGTACTCGGCCCACTGAGCCGACCGCTCCCGGGCCCGTCGCGCGTCGCGGCGGGCCCGGGGTGCGTCCGGCACGGCGAGGCCTGTCCCCCGATGGCTGGACGGAGGGCGTCCGGGCAGCCGTTTCCCGCAAGAACCGGACACCGACACGAGAGTGCGCCGGGGCGAGCTGACTGATTCCTCGCGGCGTACGGCACAATGGTGACGGAGGTTTCCATGAGCGATCCGATCCCGACGATGCCGTCATCTGCGGATGCCGCCGGGACCAGCCCCGTGCCCCTCGTGCACGCCGCGGCCGAGTGCCCGAAGTGCTTCACCGAGCTGCAGAGCGACCGTGACTGGTGGCGTGCCCGCCCCGCGGGCTCACGCCTGGTGGGGCTGGTCGTCTCGCGCCCCGACATGCCGACGGTGGTGCAGCAGCGCGACGACCTCACACGCTTCGGTGTGCCGATCGAGGGATTCCGCCACCCCGCGCCCGAAACGCTCGAGGGGTGGGCGAAGCGGCTGGACCGGTTCTTCGGAACCCTCACGCACGGGGACGTGCTCGTGGTCGCGAGCGTCCACGCCCTCGGTCTCACACGCGAAGACGAGACGCGCGCGGTCGCCGACCTGCGCCGCCGCGGAGTGATGGTGAAGGTGCTGCCGCACGGCGACCGTCACCTGCACGACGCGTCGCTCACCGCACCCGCCTGACGCGGGCGGCGCCCCGCGTCTGTCGGACGCGGGCAGCGCATCGCATCCGTTCGCGCGCGGTCCCGCCCGTCGGGCGGAGCCTCACGACTCGCGTTCGGTCGACGTGGGCCCGCGCGTCACTCCCCGACGTACCGCGCCAGATACTCGCCAGTGAGCGTCGAGCGGGCAGTGACCAGGTCGGCCGGCGTGCCCTCGAACACCACGGTGCCGCCGTCGTGACCGGCGCCCGGTCCCAGGTCGATGATCCAGTCGGCGTGCGCCATCACGGCCTGATGGTGCTCGATGACGACGACCGTGTTGCCGGCGTCGACGAGGTGGTCGAGCAGCCCGAGCAGAGTGTCGACATCGGCCAGGTGCAGACCCGTCGTGGGCTCGTCGAGCACGTAGACGGCCCCCGACTTGGCCATCGAGATCGCCAGCTTGAGACGCTGACGCTCACCGCCCGAGAGCGTGTTGAGGGCCTGACCGAGCGTCAGGTACCCGAGGCCGACGTCGTTCAGACGAGCAAGGACCGCGACGGCCGGTCCGGTGACGAGGAACTCCGCCGCCTCGGCGACCGACAGCGCCAGCACCTCGGCGATGTTCTTGCCGTCGAGGGTGTACTCGAGCACGGCGTCGGAGAAGCCCGTTCCCCCGCAGAGTTCGCACACGGTCTCGACGGTCGATTGGAACCCGAGCTCGGTCACGATGACCCCCAGGCCCTTGCAGGCGACGCATGCTCCCTCGGAGTTGGCGCTGAAGAGCGCCGGCTTCACGCCGTTGGCCTTGGCGAACGCCGCGCGCACCGCGTCAAGGATGCCCGTGTAGGTCGCCGGGCTGCTGCGGCGCGAGCCCTTGATCGCCGATTGGTCGACGACGACGACGTCGTCGAACGACGGCAGGTGGCCGTGGATGAGCGAGGACTTGCCCGACCCCGCGACCCCGGTCACGACGGTCAGGACGCCGCGGGGCACGTCGACGTCGACGCCCCGCAGGTTGTGGTCGACGGCTCCGCGGATGGACAGGGCGCCGGTCGCCGCGCGCACCGCCGGCTTCAGCCGTGCGCGGTGGTCGAGGAACCGGCCGGTCAGGGTGTCGGAGGAGCGGAGCCCCGCGACGTCGCCCTCGTACTGCACCCGGCCCCCGTCGCGCCCGGCGCGCGGGCCCAGATCGACGACGTGGTCGGCGATGTCGATGACCTCGGGCTTGTGCTCGACGACGAGCACCGTGTTGCCCTTGTCGCGCAGCTGCAGGAGGGTCTCGTTCATGCGCTGGATGTCGTGGGGGTGGAGTCCCGCCGTGGGCTCGTCGAAGACGTAGGTGATGTCGCTGAGGCTCGAGCCGAGATGCCGGATCATCTTGGTGCGCTGGGCCTCGCCACCCGAGAGCGTGCCGCTCGCGCGATCGAGCGACAGGTAACCCAGACCGATGCGCACGAAGGCGTCGAGGGTGTCGCCCAGCCCCTCGACGAGGGGCGCCACGGAGGAGTCGTCGATCGTCCGCACCCAGGCCGCGAGGTCGGTGATCTGCATGGCGGCGGCATCGGCGATGTTCACGTCGCCGATGCGCGAGGAGCGGGCGCCGTCGTTCAGCCGTGTTCCCGCACACGCCGGGCACGCGACGAAGGTGACGGCGCGATCGACGAAGGCCCGCACGTGCGGCTGCAGGGCGTCGCGGTCTTTCTGCAGCATGCTCTTCGTGATCTTGGGAACGAGTCCCTCGTAGGTCATGTTGGTGTTCGCGATGCGGACCTTGGTCTGCTCTTTGTAGAAGAAGTCGTGACGTTGCTGCGCCGAGTACTGCTCGATCGGGGTGTCGGCGTCGACGAACCCCGACTCGCTGAACACGCGCACCATCCAGCCGTCGGCGGTGTATCCCGGAACGAGGATGGCGCCCGCGTTCAGCGACAGCGTCTTGTCGACGAGCTGGTCGAGGTCGATGTCGCTGACCTTGCCGAGCCCCTCGCACTCGGGGCACATGCCCCCGGTGATCTCGAACGAGCGTCGCTCTTTCTGGCCCTTGCGGGCGCCCCGGGCGACGGTCACGGCCCCCGCGCCCGAGATCGACGGGACGTTGAACGAGAACGCCTGCGACGACCCGACGTGCGGCTGCCCCAGACGGCTGAAGAGCATGCGCAGCATGGCGTGCACGTCGGTGGCGGTGCCCACCGTCGAGCGGGCGTTGGCGGTCATGCGCTCTTGGTCGACGCGGATGGTCGCGCTGAGGTTCTCGAGCGCGTCGACGTCGGGCCGCGAGAGCTGACCCATGAACTGCTGCACGAACGTGGGATAGGTCTCGTTGATGAGCCGCTGCGACTCGGCGGCGATCGTCCCGAAGACGAGCGACGATTTGCCCGAGCCGCTCACTCCGGTGAACACCGTGAGCCGACGCTTGGGAACGTCGAGGTCGACGCCCTTCAGGTTGTTCTCGCGCGCGCCGCGCACGCGGATGACGTCGTGCGCATCGGGGACGGGGTCGCTCATGCGGCGCTCCTTCGAGGATCGGCCCCGGGTGGGCCGCCCCCAGTGTGGCGCAGACCCCCGACATCCGCGAGGATCCCCGCACGCCGGCCCCGAAGGACGACGGCCGGTCAAGACGACGACGCCCCCACAGCCGGAGCTGCGGGGGCGTCGATCAAGGCGGGGTCAGCCCTGCGCGCGACGGTTGGTGCGCGGCGAGCGGGAGCCGACGACCATGCCGGTCGTGGGGGCGCCGGATGCCGAGCGGCCCGCGCCCTGCGGACGTGCGGCGCCGGCACCGGCGCGCTGTGCGCCGCCTGCGCCCTGGCCACGGCCCGCACCGGAACGCTGACCGCCACGACCGCCCTGGGGAGCGCGTGCGCCCGATGCGGCGTCGGCCGCCGGGGCGCCGGCGCTGCGACGACGGCCGCCGCCGGCACCCTGGGCGCCACCGCGGCCCGACGACTGCTGGCCCTCGCCGCGAGCGGCGCGCTTGCGCTGGGCGTTGGCGCCCTGCGAGCGTCCGCCACCCTGCTGCTGCGGGGCGACGACGGGCTCGGGCTTGACCCACTCGGCGACCTCGCCGACGAGCGCGACGACCTCGGGCGAGGTGGAGGTCACGACCGTGGGCGTGGCCGAGATCTTGGCCTTGCGCAGGATGTCGAGGGTGTCGCGACGCTGCTCGGGGAGCATGATCGTCACGACGTCACCGGCGGAACCGGCGCGGGCGGTGCGGCCCGAGCGGTGCAGGTACGCCTTGTGCTCGACGGGCGGGTCGACGTGCACGACCAGCTCGACGCCGTCGACGTGCACGCCACGGGCGGCGACGTCGGTGGCGACGAGCACCCGGGCGCGGCCGTCGCCGAAGGCGGCGAGGTTGCGGTCACGCGCCGGCTGCGACAGGTTGCCGTGCAGGTCGACCGAGGGGATGCCGGCCGCGGTCAGCGCCTTCGCGAGCTTCTTGGCCTGGTGCTTGGTGCGCATGAACAGGATGCGGCGGGCGGTACCCGAGGCGAGGGTCTGCACGAGGCGGTTCTTCGCCTCGGTGTCGGCCGGCGCGAAGACGTGGTGGGTCATCGCGGCGACGTGCGAGTGGGCCTCGTCGACGGAGTGCAGCACCTCGTTGCGCAGGAATCGCTTGACGAGCTTGTCGACCCCGTTGTCGAGCGTGGCCGAGAACAGCAGGCGCTGGCCGTCGGCGGGCGTGCGCGAGAGCAGACGGGTCACGCCGGGCAGGAAGCCGAGGTCGGCCATGTGGTCGGCCTCGTCGAGCACGGTGATCTCGATGTCGCCCAGGTTGGCGAAGCCCTGACCGATGAGGTCCTCGAGGCGGCCGGGGCAGGCGACGAGGATGTCGACGCCGGCGGCGAGAGCGTCGACCTGGCGCTTCTGGTTCACGCCGCCGTAGACGGTGGTCGTGGTCAGGTCGAAGGCGGCGGCGAGGGGCTTGATGACCTCGTCGATCTGGTTCGCGAGCTCGCGGGTGGGCGCCAGCACGAGAGCGCGGGGGCGACGGCCGCGTCGGCGGTCGCTCGTGGCCGCGAGGCGGGCGACGAGGGGCAGCGCGAAGGCGAGGGTCTTGCCCGAGCCGGTCTTGCCGCGGCCGAGCACGTCGCGCCCGGCGAGCGTGTCGGGCAGAGTGTCGGCCTGGATCGGGAAGGGCTCGTTCTTGCCCTGGGCGGCGAGAACGTCGATGAGGGGGGCGGGCACGCCGAGGTCGGCGAAAGTCTGAGACGTCATGAATACTCCTGCCGGCGCGCGGGCACGCACGGCGGTTCGGGATGCCGCGATGCTGCGGCTGCAATGGGCGAAGGCGCCGGGTGGCGCATCCGTTCGCCGTGAAGGTCAAAGGCCCGAGAGAGGGGCCGGTGCGTTCGACGACGCTGGGAGCGGAACGCTCCAATCGAACAGCCTACCGCCTCCAGTGGCGACACGCGGAATCGGCGACTCCGGTCGGCCTCAGCGCGACGCGCGCCAGCAGCCGGCGACGTGGTCGTCGACCATGCCGGAGGACTGCATGAGGGCGTACATCGTGGTCGGGCCGACGAAGCGGAATCCGCGGCGCCGCAGCTCTTTGCTCATCGCGGTGGATTCCGGTGTGACGGCCGGCACCTCGGCGAACGTCGCGGGCGGCGTGTGCGCGGTGGGGGCGAACGACCACATCAGCGCGTCGAACTCGCCCTCGGCCAGGGCGGCCACGATGGCCGCGTTGCCGATCACCGCCTCGATCTTGCCCCGGTGGCGGATGATCCCGGCATCCTGCAGCAGACGCGCGACGTCGTCGGGACCGAACGCGGCGACGACCTCGGGGGCGAAGTCGTGGAAGACCTCGCGGAAGCGCGGGCGTTTGCGCAGGATCGTGATCCAGGCGAGCCCGGCTTGGAAGCCCTCGAGACTGAGCTTCTCGAAGAGCGGGCGATCGCCGCGCAGCGTGGAGCCCCACTCCTCGTCGTGGTACCGCTGATACTCGGCGTCGGAGCCCGCCCACGCGCATCGGACGACGCCGTCGGCGCCGGTCACCAGGTCGGTCATACGCCCAGGCTAGAGGGGGCCGCCGACACGGCGGGGCGCCGGCCCGACAAGGCGGTCACGAGAGCAGGCGACACAGCCGCGAACAGGCCGATCCGGGGGAGATCGGCCTGTTCGCGCGGAGCTTGTTCTCGCCGCGGAACGCCGCTACTTCGCGGGCTTCTTCTCGGGAACGGGGGCGGTGCCCGACGCCCGCTGCGCGGCGTAGTACGACGCCGCCTCGTTCTGCCGATCGTCTTCGACACCCGACGCGATCGAGGCGCGGATGTGCTCGGGACCGTAGCCGAAGGCGTCGACCAGGTCTTGCGCGTGCGGACGCAGACGCGCGCACAGGCGGTCGATGTAGCTCGACACCGCGGCACCGCGCTGCGTCGAGAGGCGCCCGTTGATGAGGTACCAGGCGAGGTGCTTCTCGATGAGCTGCAGGCCGAACAGGTCGCGCAACCAGGTGAGCACCCGCAGGGTGCCGTCGTCGTCGATCCGGTTGATCGCGTCGGTGAAGGCCTCCCACTGCAGGAGCTCGCCGTGCGCACGCGCCGCCTCGATGAGCTGGGACTGGTTCTCGTTGAAGAGGGCGGCGGCGTCTTCACGCGACAGTTTGGATGCCGGACGCAGGCGCCCCGCGATGTCGGCGATCATCTGCTGCACGCGGCCGGCCAGCAGCTCGTGCTGCTGCTCGGCGCGGAGCCCCTTCTCGACCGAGCGCGCGGTGGAGCCGAAGTCACTGACGGCCTGACCGAGCTGGCGCATGCCGGCACCGTGGAAGAGCTTCCCGGCCGTCTGGCCCACGGCGAAGGCGGCGAGCTGCTTGGCATCCTTGCCCTTGAACGACCGGGCGTAATCGGCGAGCAGACGCTTGCCGACGAGCTGCAGCAGCACGTTGTTGTCGCCCTCGAAGGTGACGTAGATGTCGAGATCGGCGCGCAGGCCCACGAGACGGTTCTCGAACAGGAAGCCCTGGCCGCCGCAGGCCTCGCGGGACTCCTGCAGGGTGTCGAGCGCGTGCCAGGTCGACAGCGGCTTGAGGGCTGCGGCGAGGGTCTCGAGGTCTTCGCGGTCGGCATCGGTGTCGAGCGCGCCACTGAAGACGCCGTCGAACTTCTGCAGGAACTCGTCGTGAGCGAAGATCTCGGCGTACGTCGTCGCCAGGCGCGGCAGCAGACGCCGCTGGTGCTTGCCGTAGTCGAGCAGGGTCACCTCGGGGGTGCCGCTGCCCGAGTCGAACTGACGGCGCTGGTTGCCGTAGGTGATGGCGATGGTGAGGCCGATGGCCGAGGCCCACGCGGCGGCCCCATCGAGCGAGACGCGGCCCTGCACGAGCGTGCCGAGCATCGTGAAGAAGCGGCGGCCGGGGCTGGCGATGTCGCTCGAGTAGGTGCCGTCGGCGGCGACGTCGCCGTAGCGGTTGAGCAGATTCGTGCGCGGGACGCGAACGTGGTCGAAGTGCAGACGGCCGTTGTCGATGCCGTTCAGACCGCCCTTGAGGCCGTCGTCCTCGCCGCCGATGCCGGGCAGGAAGGCGCCCGACTCGTCACGCAGCGGCACGTAGAAGCAGTGCACACCGTGGTTGACGCCGTTCGTGATGAGCTGCGCGAACACCGTCGCGGCCTTGCCGTGCAGGGCCGCGTTTCCGAGGTAGTCCTTCCACGCACCGCGGAAGGGCGTGTGGATGACGAACTCCTCGGTGTCGGCGTCGTAGGTCGCCGTCGTGCCGATCGCGGCGACGTCGGAGCCGTGGCCGGTCTCGGTCATGGCGAAGGCGCCGGGGATCTCGAGGCTCATGATGCCGGGGAGCCACTTGTCGTGGTGCTCGGCGGTGCCGAGCTGCAGCACGGCCGAGCCGAACAGGCCCCACTGCACACCCGACTTGATCTGCAGGCTGGGGTCGGCCGCCACCAGCTCCTCGAAGCCGGCGATGTTGGCCCCGTTGTTCTCTTCTCCGCCGAAGCGCTTCGGGAAGGCCCGGTGCACCGCCTTGTTCTGCACCAGGAGGTGCAGCTGGCTGAGCGTGCGCTCGCGGTGGGCGTCCATGCCCAGCGAATCGTCGCGCCACAGCGCGGGATCCTTGAGCATCTCGCGCGCCTGGCGGCGGGTGTCGGCCCACGTGCCGAGCAGCAGGTCGGTGACCCGCTCGGTGTCGATGCGCGCTTCGGCAGCCTCGGCGGCGGTGTGCGGGGCGGCGGGGGCTCCCCCGACGGGGGTACGCGTGCTCGTGGCGGGCGTGGTGGGACGGACGGCGGCGTCGGTCATTCTCGGCACCTTTCGACGTTGCAAAGGAATACCCCCACGGTAGGTGTCCCACAACGTCCCGGCAATCGCACTGTGGGATGTTCACAACTCGTCGGGCGGACGTGGGGCCCAGGGGTTGTGGGGGGTCACCATTTCCGAGGATGCGCTGACCGCGCGCCGGAGGCGTCGGCAGCACCCACCGCGTGCTCACCCCGCTCGACCGCGGGCGTCGACCGCTGGAGCTGGGCCGCCGCCGCCGCGGAAACGGCGCCCTGTCGTCCCGTCAGTTCGCCGCGACCACCGTGAGGATGCCGTCGCCGTACGCCTCGCGCTTCTTGGCACCGATGCCGGTGATGCCGTCGAGGTCGCCGGTCGAGGCGGGTCGCGCCGCCGCGATCGCGCGCAGAGTGGCGTCACCGAAGACGATGTACGCCGGAACCCCCTGCTCGCGGGCCTTCTCGGCGCGCCAGGCGCGCAGAGCCTCGAACAGGTCGCGATCGGCGGGCGCGACGTCGTCGGCGCTCGACTTGCGCTGCCGGGTCGAACCACCGCCGCCGCCCGTGCGCCCGAGAGCATCGCGGCGAAGGGGAACGGGCGACTCGCCCCGAAGCACCCCGGCCGACGCCTCGCTGAGCGCGAGCGTGCCGTAATCGCCCTGCGCGGCGATGATCCCGCGGGCGAGGAGCTGACGGATGACGCTGCGCCAGTCCTGATCGGACAGGTCGGCGCCGAGTCCGTAGGTGCTCAGTCGGTCGTGCCCCTGCTGGGCGATGCGCTCGGTCTTGGCTCCGCGCAGGATGTCGATGAGGTGGCCCGCACCGAACGCCTGGCCCCGCTCGCGCTGTAGACGCACGATGGTCGACAGCAGCTTCTGCGCCGCGACCAAGCCGTCCCAGGTGTCGGGCGGGGTGAGGCAGGTGTCGCAGTTGCCGCAGGGGTCGGACTTCTGCCCGAAGTACTCGAGGAGGTTCTGCCGACGGCATCCGACCGTCTCGCACAGCGCCAGCATGGCGTCGAGATGCTGCCCGAGGCGCATCTTGTACGAGCGGTCGCCCGGCGACTGGTCGATCATGCGACGCTGCTGCACGACATCGCCCAAGCCGTAGGCCATCCAG
Organism: Microbacterium sp. CFBP 8801; assembly: GCF_014839455.1. NCBI lineage: Bacteria > Bacillati > Actinomycetota > Actinomycetes > Micrococcales > Microbacteriaceae > Microbacterium > Microbacterium sp. CFBP 8801. Next base: position 25,781 of record NZ_JACYNU010000008.1, read on the forward strand.
ACGACCGAGGGATCGCCGTCGCGGCCCGCGCGGCCCGTCTCTTGGTAGTAACCCTCGACGGACTTCGGCAGGTCGATGTGCGCCACGAAGCGCACGTCGGGCTTGTCGATGCCCATTCCGAAGGCGATCGTGGCGACCATGATGACGCCGTCGTCGCGGAGGAAGCGCGACTGGTTCGCCGCCCGCACCGAGGCGTCGAGACCGGCGTGGTACGGCAGCGCGTCGAGCCCCTGCGTGCAGAGGTACGCCGCCATCTGCTCGACGCTCTTGCGGCTGAGCGCGTACACGATGCCGGCCGAGCCCTCGGGCTGCGCCTTGATGAACTGCACCAGCTGACGACGCGGGTCGACCTTGGCGTCGATGCGGTACTGGATGTTCGGGCGATCGAAGCTGGCGACGAACCCGCGGGCGTCGCGCAGACGGAGACGTTCGACGATCTCTTGCGCGGTCGCCGTGGTCGCTGTGGCGGTGAGGGCCATGCGCGGCACACCGGGGAAGCGCTCGGCGAGGTCGCCCAGCGCGAGGTAGTCGGGGCGGAAGTCGTGACCCCACTGCGACACGCAATGGGCCTCGTCGATCGCGATGACGCTCAGGCGTCCGCGCGACAGCAGCCCCAGGGTCTGCGCGCCGTTGAGGCGCTCGGGGGCGACGTAGAGCAGATCGAGCTCGCCGGCGAGGAAGGCCTGTTCCACCGCCTGCCGCTCGGCGGGGGCCTGCGTGGAGTTGAGGTACCCGGCACGAACGCCGTTGGCGATGAGCGCCTCGACCTGGTCGTGCATGAGGGCGATCAGCGGGCTGACGACCAGGCCCGTGCCCGGGCGCACGAGGGCGGGCACCTGGTACGTGACGCTCTTGCCGCCGCCGGTGGGCATGAGCACCACCGCGTCGCCGCCGTCGACGACGTGCTGCACGATGTCGGCCTGGTCGCCGCGGAACGCGTCGTAGCCGTAGACCTCGTGCAGTACCTCGCGCGGATCGCGTCCGGTGAAGTCGCGCACGGCCGGGAGCTCACGAGCGGTGCCCGTCGCGACCGCGGCGCGGGCGAACCGCGAGTTCGCGGCATCCGTCGGCGGCGGCGGGGCGTCGAGGTCGTCGGGCGGGGCGAACAGATCGGGGTCCCAGTCCGCTCCCGCGTAGGGGTCGTCGGGGGTGTCGTACGACTCGGGCGGCGCGTCGGCGTACGACTCGGGTGCGGCGCCGGGATATGTCACCCCTCCACGGTAACCCGCCCCACCGACACCGACACCGCCCCGACCTCCATCGGGGGAGGCCGGGGCGGTGGGGAGGAGGGGTGATCAGCTCGTCGGCGGCGAGAAGACCAGCTGCGAGGCGACGAGACCGTGCTCGCGGCTGACGATCTGCGCCCGACCCGGCGCTGCCCGCTCGGGCTTGACCCGACCGATCAAGGCGCCCTCTTCGGGGTTTCCCCCCAGCAGGATGCCGGTCACGCCGAGATCGGTGAAGCGCTGGATGATCGGGTCGTAGGCCGCTCGGCTCGCACCGCCCGACCGACGCGTCAGGATGACGTGCAGACCGAGATCGCCGGCCTGCGCCAGCAGCGGCTGCAACACCGCCAGGGGGTTGCCCTGGCTGGTGGCGACGAGGTCGTAGTCGTCGACCAGGATGAAGCCCTCGGCGCCCTTCCACCAGCTGCGTTCGCGCAGCTGCGTGGGGGTCACGTCGGGGCCGGGGATGCGCGTGGAGAAGTACTGCGCAAGGTCGTTCATTCCGCCCGTGGCCAGATCGTGCGAGGTGAGATAGGCCCCGAGGTAGTCGTCGGGGATCTCACCGAGCAGCGCGCGACGGTAGTCGACGACGAAGATCTTCGCCTCGGCGGGCGTGTATAGGCGCTGGATCTCTTTCGCCACGCCCCGCAGGAACGCCGACTTGCCCATTCCCGAGTCGCCGTAGACGAACAGGTGCGACTCGAGGCGCGGGTCGACGCCGAAGGGCGACAGCTGCGCCTCCTCGATGCCGAGCAGCAGGCGCGGGTCGTCGGGCGCGGCGAGCGCACGCACCTCGTCGAGCGAGATGGTCTCGGGGAGCAGTCGCATCTTCGGGCCGGGCTCGCCGTGCCAGGCGGCGGCGACCTTGCCGATCATGTCGGCCACACCGTCGGCGAGGGTGCCCGCGTCGCCGGAGCCGTCGATGCGCGGCACCGAGGTGAGCATCTGCAGCTTGGTCGCGCTGAGGCCACGGCCGGGCTGGCCCGCGGCCACGTTGGCCGCCTGCTTGCGGTCGACGTCGGAGTCGGTCGGGTCGCCCAGACGCAGCTCGACCCGCGTCTGGATGAGGTCTTTCAGTGCCGCGCGGATCTCGAGCCACCGGTTCGCGGTCACCACGACGTGCACGCCGAAGCTCAGGCCGCGCGCGGCGATCGTCTGGATGCGGGCTTCGAGGGGCTCGAACTCGGCCCGGAGCGTCGACCACCCGTCGACCACGAGGAAGACGTCGCCGAAGCCGTCGTCGAGCCGACCGTCGCGCCGTCGCGAGCGGTACGTCTCGATCGAATCGACGGCGTTGCGGCGGAAGTACTGCTCGCGCGCATCGAGCACGGCCTCGACCTCGGCCACCGCGCGACGCACGGCCTCGGGTTCGGTTCGCGTGGCGACACCGGCCACGTGCGGGTGCCGCTGCATCGCCGTGAAGCCGCCGCCGCCGAAATCGAGCACGAAGAACTGCAGCTCCTGCGGGGTGCCCGTCAGCGCCAGCGCCGAGACGAGGGTGCGCGCGAGCGTGGACTTGCCGCTCAGCGGCGAGCCGACGATCGCGACGTGACCGGCCGCACCGCCAAGCGAGACCGTGAGGTGGTCGCGGCGCTGCTCCAGCGGGATGTCGACGACACCGATCGGCACGGTGAGGGCTCCGGCGTCACGCCACCGGCGCGAGACGAGGCCCAGCACGGGGTCTTCCGCCAGGTCGGGCATGAGCTCGTCGAGGGGGGACGGTTCGGCCAGCGGCGGCAGCCACACCTGGTGGGCCTCGGGCCCGCGGTCCTTCATGCGGTCCACGGCGATCTGGAACGTCGACCGCTTCTCGGCGACGGGCGCCGAGATCGCCGCCGGCGCGGCATCCATCTCGATGTCGGTGTCGTCGTCGGGCTGGGCCATGGCCGTGAACACCTCGACCCGCGCGGGCCCCGACGAGACGGCGTCGAACTCGTCGACGGCGACGCCGGGGTTACCCCTCGGCCGCCCCGACACGTACGCCGCGCGGAACTGCACGAGGTTCTCGGTGTCGCTCTTGAGAAAGCCCACGCCCGGTTCCTGCGGCAGCGTGTACGCGTCGGGCGTGCCGATGATCGTGCGCGACTCGGCGGCCGAGAAGGTGCGCAGACCGATCCGGTACGACAGGTACGTGTCGAGCCCGCGCAGCTTGCCCTCTTCGAGGCGCTGGGATGCCAGGAGCAGGTGCACGTGGAGCGATCGGCCGACGCGCCCGATGTTGAGGAAGCTGTCGACGAACTCGGGTTTGGCCGACAGCAGCTCGGAGAACTCGTCGACGACGACCAGCAGGGCCGGGAGCGGAGCCAGGTCGGAGCGCCCGCCGCGGCGCGCCGCCTCGTACTCGCCGACGTTGGCGAAGTTGCCCGACGCGCGCAGCAGCTCCTGACGGCGCACGATCTCGCCCTGCAGGGCGTCCTGGAAGCGGTCCACCAGAGCGAGCTCGGCCCCCAGGTTGGTGATGACGGCCGAGACGTGGGGCATGTCGGCCATGCCCGCGAACGTCGCGCCGCCCTTGAAGTCGACGAGGACGAAGTTCAACTGCTCGGGCGAGTGGGTCATCGCGAGCGCGAGCACGAGGGTGCGCAGCACCTCGGACTTACCCGAACCGGTCGCCCCCACCATCACGCCGTGGGGCCCCATACCCTGCGAGGCGGACTCCTTCAGGTCGAGGATGAGCGGCGCCCCCGACGGCTCCTGACCGATCGGGACGCGCAAGCGGTCGCGCTCGAGGCGCGGGCTCCACGCCTGGTCGAAGTCGACCGCGCGCACGTCGGGAAGGCCGAGCAGTTCCGTCAGCTCGGCCTGACCCTGCGTCGTCGGCGCGTCGACTACCACCATGGGCGCGGGCCGCAGCGGCATGAGCCGGCGCGCGGTGGCCTCGGCCTCGGCGATGGTCATGGCATCCGGGTAGAAGGTCTGCGCGCGCCCCGCGCCGTCGATGAACTCCGCGGGCGCGACGACGGCCGCGGTCTCGCCGCGGCGGGGCCGCACGGGAGCCACGGTCTCGGCGAGCGCCACGCGCGCGATCGACGGATCGTCGAGCTCGTCCCACCGCGCGGGCAGGTCGATCACGGTGACGCCCTGCGCGCCCTCGAGCCCCGCGAACGAGGCGTGCGCCATCGTGTCGACACCGTCGACGACGAGCACGACGTGCGGGGTGACCCCGCCGCCGGGCGCGAACCGCGGACGACCGGCGAGCTGGGTCGGCAGCATGTCGACGAGCTCGTCGAGCGAGCCCGAGATCATGCGCGCGGGGCCGAGTCGGTCCTGCACCCGCGACGACATCGCGTGCGGCAGCCACTTCACCCAGTCCCAGGCGGCCGTCTGCGCGGGGCCGGCGAGCACCGCGACGATCACGTCTTCGGGATCGTGCAGCGTCGCCGCCGAGGCGACGAGCGAGCGCGCGAGGCTGCGCACGGCGTCTTCGTCGGCGCCCACGAGCTCGATGCGCGCGTAGTCGCCGAGGGGGAAGCCGAGGGGAAGGTCGCGCTGGATCTCGTGCGTCAGCATGAAGCGGTGGGCGGCCGAGGCGGCGACCGGATCGAGTTGCGCCAGGGGCGGCAGCTCGGGTGCCTCGAGGGCGAGGCTGAGCGGCTGGTCGGCGACGCCGATGCGCGCGAGGAGGAACGTCTCGTCGCCCGGCTGGCGTTCCCAGACGCGGGACCGCTCCTCGGCGATGTAGGGCAGGGCGGCGGGAGCGGGCATGATCCATCCGCCGTGGCGACGCTGCTTGCGCGCGGCGACCCGCACCGTCTCGCGGAGGTCGGACAGGTACGCGAGGTACTCGCGCCGATTGCCCAGCACCTCGGCGTTGCGCTGGGCGCGCTGACGCCAGCCGTTGACGGCGACGAAGCCCAGCGACGACAGCAGGAACATGCCTCCGATGAGGAAGCCCGTCGGCCCGCTGTTCGAGATGGTGACCATCACGATGGCGCCCACGCTGCCGAGCATCGGCAGGAGCGAGGTCAGGATGCCGCTGCCGCCCTCGTTCGGCACGAGCTCGGGCGGCGGCTGCAGCACGATCCGCCCGTTCGGCAGCGACGGCGGGGCGATGCGCGGACCCGTGCTCACGCGGGACCTCCGATCAGGCGGCTGAGGGTGAAGACGCGTTCGCCGAGGCGCACGCGGGTGCCGTCCTCGAGCAGGGTGCGCGCACCGGGAGGGAGGGGATGGACGGCGCCGTCGTCGTCGATGAGCTCGGAGCCGTTCGTCGATCCGGCGTCGATGACCCACGCCACCTCGCCGTCGTGTTCGAGGCGCAGGTGCGTCTTGGAGATGAGGCGGTCGGGGTCGTCGACCGCGATGAGTACGTCGCCGGCCTGATCGGCGACCGGTGCGCGCCCGAAGTTGACCGCGGCGGGGAGTGCGAACTGCGCGCGCTGGCCGGTGTCGAAGACGACCAGCAGCTCGGCGCCCGTCACACCGGTGCGCGGAGTCGGCGCGGCGTCGCCGTCACCGTCGGCGTCGACGGTCGCGGCCGGAGCCACGGGGGCCGGGCGTGCGCCCGCCGACGTGGGCGCCTCGATCGCGATGAGCGGGGAATCCCACTCGGGGGCGGACGGAAGCGCCGCCACGCCGGCGTCGACGCGGAGGGGTTCGCGCGGTGACGCCGGTCGCGCATGGACCGTGGGCTCCGACAGAGCGCGGGGGTCGTCGGCATCCGGGGCCTTCTCGCCCCGCGGGACGGCCAGAAGGACCGTTCCCGCCGCGCGATCCGCCCACGAGCGTCGCCGACCCGAGCGGTCGAAGGCGGCCGAGGCCACGACGACCCACGCCCCCGCCACGAGCACCAGCCCGCCGAGCACGACGAGCAGGCCGCGCACGAAGGCGCGCCCGGCGCCCGGGACGAGCGGCGCCTCGATCCGCGAGGTGCGCACACCGAACAGCAGCGCACCGGGGGTCGACCCCCGACGCGCCTGCAGGATCCACAGGCCCAACAATGCCTCGGCCGCGACCGCGGCACCGAGGACGGGAGAGCCGAGAAGCGATGCCACGCCCGCGGCGATGACCACGAGGGCGGCGTCGACGCTGAAGGCGCCCACGCGCACCCCCACCGTCGCGGGCGCGCCGAACGGCGGCGTCTGCGTCATGTCGCCATCATCGCACGCGCGATCTCGATCGCTCCGGCGGCGAGCATGCCCGCCGGGAGCGACAGAGCCGTCGCGAGCGCCTCGAAGACGTCGCCCGTGCGCGACCAGCCGAGGGAGCGGAAGCCGCGGCCGATGGGCACCGTCAGCAGCGCGCATCCGAGACCCACCGCGAGGCAGATGCCGGCGATCACCACGAGCAGGCCCGACGAGATCGCGGGGAGCAGCGCCACCAGCACCGCGGCCAGGACGACGGCGGCTCCCGCTCGCTCGACCCAGCGGAGGAACGGCACGGTGCTCTTGCGCGAGCCGAGCAGCAACGCCAGCACGACCGTCGTCGCCAGGGCGATCCGCCCGCCCAGGATCACCGGATCGTCGGAGGGGAACGACGGCAGCGCGGTGAACGCGCTGGCCGCCCCCGCCAGGATCAGCAGCAGCACCCCGATGGTGAGTCGCGCCGTGGAGCGCTCGACCAGGGCGTCGGCATCGGCCGCCTCGATCGTGCGCACCTCGTCGGGCAGGCTCTGCCGCACCGTCCACCGCGTGGTCTGGAACCGGGCGTAGTCGACGAACGTGCCGGGCGCGACGTCGACGAGGCTCGCCTGCAGCACGCGCTGCGCGACGGGGACGAGACCGAGCGTGACGGCCGCGGGCGCGGTGGGGTCGAGATGCAGAAGAAGAGAGAGGCCCCAGACGCCCGCGAGCACGCCCACCACGATCGCGGCCGTCCGACCCTGCGCGCGCAGGGTCTCGGGAGCGCCGAGCACGCCGATGACGCCGGCGAGGATCGCCCCGCCGAGCAGCCCGGTGAACACGGCCACCGACGCCGACGACGCCGGCACGTCGGGGACGACGGCCACCCCTCCCCCGAACGCGAGCGAGATCAGGGCGACCACGGGAACGAGGGTCGACGTGGTCGAGCGGGCCGACAGTGAGAACGCGGTGGCCGAGGCCAGCGCGGCGATCAGCGCGACGACCGCGACCGGCACGCGGACCGACGCCGGAAGGGCGTCGCCGCCGAGGAGACGCAGAAGGGCCAGGATGCCGCCCCCCGCCGCCAGCACCGACCACACGGCCGGTGCCCGACGGGCGAGAACGGGCCGCTTCGCGTCGGCGGTCGCGGCGGCGAACGAGGCCGCGGGATCGACGAGGACCAGGACGGAGCCGTCGTCGAGGGAGCGCATGGTCGTGGACCGATCGATCTCGCGGCCGGCGATGCCCACCACCCGCACGCCGTCGCCCGTGACGGCCGCGGCGCGCAGGACGTCGTCGACGCTGGCGTGCAGCGGAACCACGAGATCGAACCGCGTGGCGCCGTCGACCAGCGCGACACGTCGCCCGTGCACCACCTCAGCGCTCAACGGTCCCCCTCGTTCTCGCCGCCCGTCCGCCTCGGAAGGCGCGGGAACCGCACCAGCGTAGCCGCCCGGCACCGGCCGCGTGGTCCTCGACGGCCGGGGTGTGAAGATGAGAATTTTGTCATTTTTGGGTTTGCGCAAGAGGCTTGCCGTGACCCCCTCCTTTACGTACATTCAGTGGGTCGGTGGGGGGCTCCGGTTGTTCCATCGATCCCGCGTCCGGGTCCGATTCCCGTGCGTGAAGACATGATCCGCAACGCCCGGGCGCGCCCGGAGGAACAACGAGGAGACAGACGTGGCAGATCTCATCGCAGCCCAGGAGGGTGCGCTTCGTCGCGGAGCCGAAGCGGTCAACACCGCGAAGTCGGGCATCGACGAGCAGGTTCGCAAGGTTCGTACCGAGCTCGACCAGGTGGCCGGCTTCTGGACCGGCGCCGCCGCCGGTTCCTACACGCAGCTCATGCAGCGGTGGAACGAAGAGACCACCAAGCTCAACAACGTACTCGTCACGCTCGAAGACGCTCTGCGCGGCACCGAGCGCGACCAGGCGGCCTCGGAAGAGTCGCACCAGCAGACCATCGGCAACCTGGGCTCGCTGCTCGGCTGACCCGCTCGACACGAAAGAAGGAACTCCCATGCAGTCCATGTCCGTTCGTCCCGAGCAGGTCATCGCCCTCTCCGGTCAGATCCGCAACGGTGCCTCCGGCATCCGCACCCGTCTCGACGACCTCGAGTCGCAGGTCGGCGCGCTGCGCGCCTCCTGGGACGGTGAAGCGCAGACCGCTTACGACCAGGCCCAGGCTCAGTGGACGCAGTCCATCACGCGCCTGAACGAACTGCTCCAGCAGATCGCCGCCAAGACCGACGAGATGGCCCAGGGTTACACCTCGACCGACAAGTCCGCCGCCGGCCGCTTCGTCTGAGTCGCATCGAGCCGGCGGTCGCGACTCGCGACCGCCGGTTCTTTCGGCCCTGACGGGCTTTCTTCTGCGGCGCTGCGCCGCCGTCGGAGTCGCCCGCACCGCCCCGGCCCGGCGTCGCGGGCGCGGAGACTCCGCGCATCACCCTCTTCTGACCTCGAGAAACGAGTGATCCCATGTCTGACATCGGCTACGAAGGCGACCTTCCCCTTCACAACTCGAGCACGCTGACGACATCGACCGATCAGCTGCCGTCCGCCGCCGTCATCGCGATGGTCGAAGGCAACTCGACCGAGGTCCCCGCGGCCGCATTCACGTCGCACCTCGAGCAGCGCGCCCAGATGCTGGGTATGCGCATCGAAGAGGTACGCCAGTACGTCCAGCAGAACGCCGAGGCGCTCGCTCAGGCCGTCACCACGCTCCGCGATCGCGACGAGATGAACGCCAGCGACGCCACCAACGCCCTCTCGCTGATCGACGCGGCGGCGACGCCCCCGTCGGCGGGCAGCCGATCGCCGTTCTCGAGTCGGAACATCCCTCTGTGATGAGCGCGCCCCGTTCCGCGGGCCGCGCCGTCGGCGCCGTTCTCGTCGCCACCATCGTCTCCTTCGGCGCCGCCTCCCCCGCCCTCGCGGAGGGCGAGAGCGACAACCCGCAAGAGAACCTCGCATTCTGGTACTCCACCTACGGCGTCGACGCGGCGCACGCGGCCGGCCTCACCGGCGCGGGCGTCAAGGTCGGAGTCATCGAGAAGCAGATCAATCCCGACCTCCCGGTGTTCGAGGGACGCAACCTCCGCATCTCGGACTTCCCGATCTGCTCCAACGCCCCCGAGGTGAAGACGGCGGATGCCAACTCGGCAGCGCGTCACGGAACCACGATGACCGCACTGCTCATCGGCAACGGAACCGGGTCGGGCAACATCAACGGTGTGGCCCCCGACGCCGACGTCACCGTCTACGGATACGGGCCCGAGAGCGACGAGCGGTGCGACGTCAACTCCGACGAGGACATCAGCGAATTCGGATTGGCGGTCAAGACCGCCGTCGACGACGGCAACGAGATCGTCTACACGGCCGTCGGCCAGCCCTGGGACGAGCGGGACGCCCCGGTGATCGCCTACGCCATCGCGAAGGGTGTCGCCGTCGTCAGCGCCTCGGCGAACCCCAGCCAACTCGGCGACTCCGAGACCTCGGTCGGTGCGCTCAACGGCGTCGTGACCACCACGGCCATCGATCGCGAAGGCCACATCCAGAAGAGCTCGGACGGCTCGGACTACGTCATCACCCACACCACCGTGGTCGCCGGAGGGTTCCGGATCCCCGGGGTGGGGCGCGAGGGCGACTGGTCGGCCACCGGATCGGGGACGGGGTCGTCGAACACCGCTCCCCTGGTCGCGGGAATGCTCGCGTTGGCCGCCCAGAAGACGCCCCAGGCGACGGGGAACCAGCTGGTGCAGGCCCTCATCGCCACCACGAACGACGAGGTGCACACGCCGGCCCGCACCGATGACGGCTACGGCTACGGCGCCGCTTGGCTGTCGTCGCTTCTCTCCGTCGATCCGCTGCAGTACCCCGATGAGACCCCGCTGATGGACAAGCCCGCGGGAATGCCGACCGCGGAACAGATCGCCACCGCCAAGACGCAGGGCTACGTCGCCCCCGCTGCGCGGTCCCGCAGCTTCGACGCCTACGGCGACGAGCCCAGCGGCTTCGACATCGGGGCGCTCGTCCCCTGGATCATCGGCGCGGTCGTCGGGTTCGTGGTCCTCGCGATCGTCATCACCATCGTCATCATCACCATCAGCCGACGCCGTAAGGCAGAGGGAGGAAAGTCGTCATGACCGGAGACTGGGAACTGCGCCTGCAGCGCCTCGCCGAGGGTGGCGTTCCATGGGACGTTCCGACGCGCACCGAGTTGGTGAGCGGCCTCACGGCGCTCAAGAACGTCCTCGATCGCGTCGCCAGCGACCCGGGCCTGGTGGGACGAGCGGGAACGTCGGCGCAAGCGGCTTTCAGCTCCACCGCGTCCGAGGTCTCGAAGCAGATCGGCTACGTCGAAGACGAGATCCCCCGATACCTCGCTGATGCCAACGACATCCGTTCGCGCGCGCGGGACTCGCTGGCCTCGCTGCCCGCCGGGGAGATGACTCCCGGGCAGGAGATCGCGGTCCGCGGGGCCGCCATGGGCTCCACCTTCATGCTCGGTCCCGTGTCGTTCCTCGCGGGCGAAGGTGCCACCAACGTCATCAACGGCTACCTGGCGGATCGACGCGAAGACGACGCGAGGACGAAGTTTCAAGCGCACTCCGACGAGCTCGACCAGATCTCGATGACCAACCCGCCGCCGTTCAACCCGACGGCCACGCCCGACGACGATCCGTCGCCCGCACCGACGCCCGGCTCGCAACCCGGACCGGGACGCGTCGGCGGTCGGAGCATCGAGCAGTACCCGAATTGGGACGTGTCGCCGCTCGGCCCCGGCGGCGGCGGTAGCAGCGGGGGAAACGGCGGCATCGACATTCCGCCCCCCTCGACGGGTGAGACCCCCGGCGACTACGAGACGCTGCCCGGCACTCCCTCGGGCCCGAGCGAGTACGGTCCTTTCCCGAACGGCCACCCCGACCTGCCGACCGGCCGACCGCCGATCGACCTCGAGAACATCCCGCCCGACCCGACTCCCGACGGCCCGATCTCGGGCTCGCCCACTCTTCCCGGCGGCATCCCGAGCCTGCCCGGCGGAGGAGGCGGCGGCGGCGGACTGATCGGCACCCCCGGTGGTCCGGGCGCGGGCCTCGGCTCGGGCCTGTCGGCCGGACTCGTCGCCGGCGGCGGCGGCGCCCTCGCGCTCGGTCGCGTCGGCGCCCCGACGGGGGGCGCCGGTGGCGGCCTCTTCGGCGGCGGCGGGGCCGTGGCGGGTGGCGGCGGCGCCGGCGGGCGCGCAGGCGGACTTCTGGGCAAGACCCCCGGCGGGGGGGCCGGCGCCCGCGGTGTCGGTGGGCTCGGCGGTGTCGGCGGCGGCGCGGCGGGTTCGTCGACGGCACGCGGCGCGGGCATGCGCGGTGCAGGCATGGGCGGTGCAGGCATGGGCGGCGCGGCCGGCGGCGGTACGGCCGGNGCGGCGACCGCCGCGGGCGGAGCACGCGGCGCGGGCGCCGCGTCCGGCGCGACGCGCGGCGCAGCGGGCGGCAACCGGGGCGTCGGTGGGATGGGCGGACCGGGTTCGCGGTCCGACCGAAAGGACGAGGCGGCACGCGGCCTCGGTGGCCCCATCGCTCCCCGCATGGAAGACGACGAAGAGATCGGTCCCCGTTCCGAGAACGCCCAGGCGGGCGGTCGCGACGGGTCCGACAGGAGTGAGGACAATGTCTGATCGCATCTCCGCGGGCGAGGGCGCCCTCGCCCGAGGCGCCGAAGTGGTGGAGGGCACGCACGCCGACATCGCCGACAGCGCCCGCCGGGTCCTCGCCGAGCTCGACGAGCTGCGCGCCAACTGGACGGGCGACGCCGCCACGGCGTACGGGGTGCTGGTGAACGAGTGGACGGCCGGGGCGAACCGTCTCAACGACGTGCTGGTCACCCTCAGCGCCGCCCTGACCGCGACGGCGCGCGACCAGGAAGCCGTCGAAGAAGCGCACAGCACGACGATCCACGGGCTCGGCTCACTGCTGGGAGGCGAATGAGATGAGTGATCTCCGCGTCACACCCGAATCCCTGCACGCTGCGGCCGGCCGCTTGCGCGCCGAGAGTGCCCGCATCGACGCCGCTCTGAGCGGCCTCGATGCCGAGGTGTCCCGACTGCGCGGCGAATGGGAGGGCACCGCCCAGGTCGCCTACAACAACGCGCAGCAGCAGTGGAGCGCCACCCTCGAGCAGATGAGGGACGCCCTGCACCGCATCTCGTCCGCCACCGACAACGTCGCCGACGACTACGTCACGGCCGACCGCGCGTCCGCGGCGCGCTTCGGCTGAACGCGTCGACCGAGCACGTGACCGGGCGCTCCGATCGGACGCGCGGTCCCGTGCTCGGCGCGCGGAACGCCGTGCCCCGACGATAGGATTTCGGGGTCTGACCGCAGGGGGCTTCGGTCCGGAAAGAGGGGGCCGCGGATGGCTGACGTCATGAACGCCACACGGGCGCTGCTGCGCCTGTCCGTGCAGAGCGAGGGCCGCCGGCTCGACATCGCGATTCCCGCTCAGGTGCCCGTCATCGAGTTCCTGCCGGGCTTCGCACGATCGCTCGGGGTGCTCGATCCGTCGATGACCTCCGCCGGCTACGCCCTGCAGCGAGCCGACGGCACCACCGTCGATCCGTCGCGCGGGGCCTCGGCCCAGGGCATTGTCGACGGAGAGGTGCTCACCCTCGTGCGTGGCGGGCTCGTCGCTCAGCCGCGCGTCTATGACGACATCGTCGAGGCCGTCATCGACGCCACGTCGCAGCAGAACCGGCCCTGGACGACGCGCGACAACGCCCGCACGGCCCTCGCGGTCAGCCTGGCCCTGCTCGGCGTCTGCGCGGTGCTGCTCCTCGCCGCCGGCCGTGCCCTCCCCTTCGGCGCCCTGGTCGCCGGTGGCGGCGCGGTCGTGCTGCTCGTCGTGGCGGCCGTCGTCGCGCGGCTCGGCCAACGCGAGGCCGGCCAGGGCCTGGGAATGGCGGCCTCCGTGTTCGCGGCGGTGGCGGGGTTCCTCGCCGTCCCGCCGGCGTTCGACATCTGGGGCTGGCCGCTCGCCGCCGCGGGGGGTGGAGCCTTCGTGATCGCCGGCGTCGCTCTGGCCCTCACCCGCGACCGCGCCGAACTTCAGCTCGCGCCCCTGATCGCCGGCGGGGTCATCGGCGTCACGGGCACCTTCGCCGCCTTCTTCCCCGCCGCGACCGTGTGGACGCTCATGGTCGGCATCATCGCGACCCTCGGCGGCGCACTCCCGTGGCTCGCCCTCGGAACCACTCGACTGCGCATCGTCTCGCCGCAGAGTGACGCCGAGATGTTCGCCGAACCGGAGCCCATCGACGCCGACGACGTCGCGGAGCGGGTGGCGCAGGGCAAGCGCATCCTCATGGCCCTGCGGCTCGCCCTCGCCGCGTCCGTGCTCCTCGCCGTCCCCCTCGTCGCCGCGCAGAACGCCGCGGGGGCGCTCCTGGGCGCCCTGGCCTTCGCCGGCATGATGTTCCCCTCCCGGCAGACGTTCGCGCGAGCGGGCGTGCTGACGGTGATGACGACCGGCATCCTGGGTCTCGTCGTCTCGGGCGTGGTCGCCTCGCTGACGCAGCCCGACCTGCGTGTCGGCATCCTGGTCGTGCTCGCGACCGCCACCGTCAGCGTGGTCACCGTCACCCTGCTGGCTCCGAAGACGCGCCTGCGGCTGATCCGGATCGCCGACACCGCCGAACTGCTGGTGCTGGCGTCGCTGCTTCCGCTGTCGGTCATCGCCTCCGGTCTGGCCTGACGTCGTGGCCACCAAGGGCGACCTGATCGAGGCGCAGAACTTCTCGCGCCGACGCCTGCTCACCGCGTTCGTCAGCGGCGCGCCGGGCGGCAAGGAACTGCAGCCGACGTCTCCGCTGCGCGCGGTCATCGCGGCCATCGCCCTCACGGTCATCGTCGTGCTGGTCGGCGTGTTCTACGGGCTGATCCGCCCCGGCCTTCCGACGGGATGGGAGAACGGCAAGCTCGTGCTCGTCTCCGACACCGGGGCGCGTTTCGTCACCGTCGAGGGCGTCCTGCACCCCGTCATCAACACGGCCAGCGCCCGCCTGCTGCTGCCCGCGAGCGATTTCGGCGTGATCTCCACCGACCAGGCGACCCTGGCCGGCACTCCCGTGGGGGACACCCTCGGCATCACGGGAGCGCCCGACGAGATCCCACCCGCGTCGGGGCTCATCAACACCGGGTGGAGCGCGTGCGTCTCCGACGTGGCCGGCCTCGACGTGCGCCTGTCCACGGCGAGCGGTCCGGCCACCGAGACCGACCGCGCGGTCGTCGTCTCGGTCGACGGCATCCTGCACGTGGTGCTGGGGGGTCGCAGTTTCGCGGTGTCGAGCAGCGACGCCGACGCCGTGCTGCGCGCGGCCGGCATCTCGGCGCTGTCGCCGGTGACGGTGCCCGCGGCGTGGCTCGATCTGTTCACCGCCAGCACGCCCCTCACCCCCCTGACGCTGCAGAACTACGGCGCCTCGGTGCCCGGGACCAACCTCAAGGTGGGCCAGGTGATCCGGCAGGCCGGTTCGGCCGACGACGAGCGGTTCCTCGTGCAGACCGGCGGGGTGCTCGAGGCGCTGACCCCCCTCGCCTGGCAGCTCTACCAGCTGGGCAGCGGCAGCGCGCTGAACGGCTCCGTGACCGAGGTCACCGCCGACGAGATCCGCACGCTCTCGACGGCGCCCACCGGCCTCGGCGACGAGTGGCCGCGCACCGGCTTCGAGACCGTCGCCGCCGGCGAGCGCCCCTGCGCGATCCTCCGGGGCGGCGAGGGGCAGGCGACGACCGCCCTCGCCACCCAGCCGGCCTCGGCGCCCATCACGGCCGGCGTACGGGTCGACCCGAGCCACGGTGCCCTCGTGCGCGCCGGAGGCCGCGGCGACCAGAGCTCGAGCGTGCTGACCCTGGTGGATGCCACGGGCACGGCCTACCCGCTGCCGAACGCCACCGACGAGACCATCGCCCGCCTCGGTTACTCCCCCTCCGACGTCGCCGCCGTGACCGACGGGTGGACGGCGCTGCTGCGCACGGGCCCGTCGTTGAGCGAGAGCGCCGCGCAGCAGTCCCCGACCACGGGGTCGAAGTGACCCTTCGCCGGCGGACCGGCGGGTTCGGTGCGGCGATCCTCGTCGCGGGTCTGCTGCTGTCGGCCTCGCCCGCCGCCGCTCAGGCCTCGGGCCCGGCATCCGGTGTCGTGTCGTCGTCGCGCGACCAGTGCCTCGCGGCGACGCGGATCAGCCAGACCCCGCCCGCCCTCGACAAGCTGCAGAGCGAGGCGGCGTGGGAGCTCACCCGCGGCGCGGGCATCACGGTGGCCGTCGTGGATTCCGGCGTCGCCCCGAACCCCCACCTCGACGACGCGATCATCGCCGGCGTCAACCTCGTGCCCGACGGCACCGACGGCATCGGGCGCACCGACGTCTACGGGCACGGAACGGTGATCGCCGGGCAGATCGCGGCCCGGCTCATCCCGAAGTCGGGCGTTCAGGGACTCGCCCCCGAGGTGCGGATCCTGCCGGTGCGCGTGTACGCCGGCGACTCCGATCAGCAGGTCGAGGCCGGGTTCGGTCCGAACACCGCACGCATGGCCGAGGGCATCCGCATCGCGACCGACCGTGGCGCGCAGATCATCAACGTCTCGATGAGCACGACCGAGAAGAACGCGGCCCTGGCCGACGCGGTCGCCTACGCCCGCGATCGCGGCAGCCTGGTCGTCGCCAGCGCCGGCAACCGCGACTCCACCTCCGCGGTCGAAGAGAACGGTTCCGACGGCACGCGCTACCCCGCCGGCTTCTCCGGCGCCATCGGGGTCGCGGCCGCCAACGACGCGGGCGTCGTCACGAGTGCGAGCATCCGCGGCTCCCATGTCGCGCTGGCCGCCCCCGGGCAGAACATCGCGTCGGCGTGGCCGCAGGGCGGCGACTGCGCGGTCGCCACCGACGCCCCCGCCACCAGCTACGCCGCCGCCTACGTCTCGGCCGCGGCGGCCCTCGTCGCCGCCGCCCATCCCGACGAGACGCCCGCGCAGTGGGCCTACCGCCTCGAGGCGACGGCCGTGCGGCCGCAGCCCGACACGCGCTCGAACTCGTCGGGCTGGGGCATCGTGCAGCCCTATGACGCGATCGTGCTCGTGCCCGGCTCGGGGCTCCGCGGCCCCAAGAGCCCCTTCCCGGGTGCCGCGTCCACGCCGCAGCCGACGCAGACGCCCGAGGCCGTCGCGGTGGTCGTCGGACCCGGACCGGATGCCGCGGCCATCACCCTGGCGACGGGGATCGGCGTCGGCGGTCTCATCGTGCTGGGCGCGATCGGAGCCCTCGCGGTCCTCGTGAGCCGACGCCGCGAAGAGACCGAGCCCCGCCGCCCCGCTCCCACGGGCCGTGGACTCTACGGAGACGCCCCGGCCGACTAGGCGATCGCGCCGGGACGCAGATCGATCTGCGCATCGCCGAGGCGGAACCGCTCCGGGGCGAGAGCGGGGGTCTGCGCGCGCAGCCGTTCGCTGCGCCCGTCGTCGTGCAGCAGCGTCACGCCGTTCGTCGAGTCCAGGTCGGTGATGGTCCAGCCCGTCACCGTCCAGTCGAGCCGCGCATGCTGCTTCGACATGGTGCGCGTGTCGTCGGCGACCGCGATGTACTGCACGGATTCCTCGGTCTGCGCGGGTTTGCGTCCGAGCACGACGGTTCGTCCGGTGATGCTCACCTGCTCCCCGTCGGGGAGGCCGAGGATCCACTCCCCCCGGCGGCGGGAGCGGGGCCGAGCGGTCTGCGTCGATTCGTCGAGCGGCGCCGCGACCGGCATCTCGGCGCGGTCGGCGGCGGATGCCGTGGCGTCGGTCGTCTCGGCGACCCGGTCGAACGGCGCGCCGGTGTCAGCGGCCGCGGGTCCGTCCGCGGCGTCGATCCCCCCGAGGCCGCTCTCGGCGGTCGGGGCGACGGGGGCGGCACTCACCGGCGCGACGCCGTCGTGCTCGGCCGGGCCGGAATCGTCGCCGCGCACGGCGGAGGCGGAGGGGGGAGCGACCGGCACGGAGGATCCGACCTCGGGCGTCGTCGTGCTGACCGACGCACCCCGAGGGGGGACGTCGACGGGTCCGGCCAGCACCGGTACGGCGGCGGGGACCTCGACCGAGCGCGAAGCGCGGCGGGTTCCGGCGGCCGCGGCCGGCGTTCCCGCCCCGGGGACCGCGGTCAGGGGACCCGACGAGGGCTCCTCGGCGTCGTCGACCGCGGCCTCGTCGACCGCGGGGTCGTTCGCGTCGTGGGGCTTCGCGGCATCCGGGGTCGCTCCGGGTGCGGCGAGGATCCCCGCCCACACGGGCGGCAGAACGAGCGCCAGCGCCGTCGTACCGGCACCGCGTCCCGACGCAGCGCCCAGGCGGTGCGCCGCGGTCGCCTTGAGCACGAGGGCGTAGACGTTGACGAAAGGCACGAGCAGCAGCACGGCGCGCACCGGGTCGACCCGCCCCAGCCGGAAGACCTCGGCGTCGTTCACGATCGGCACCCACGCGCGCCAGGGCTCCGCGCCGCGCGCCGCGAAGACGCGCGACAGGCCCATCGCATACCAGACGTGCAGCACCACGGCGAGCACGAGCACCGCGCCCGCGGTCGTGGCGATCAGGCCCAGAGCGTTCATGCATCCCCCGTCGATGGTCTGCTCCGACGCTACCGTCTCGCGCGGCGCGCGAGGAGGCGTGGTCAGCCGATCGATCGGGTCATCGCAACGGGCGGCGCCGGTGTCACCGGATCCAGGTCCACGCGTCGGGCGGCGCAGCCCGTGCAGCGCACGTAACGCACGCGTCCGGCGCTCGTGGGGTGCACCGATTCGGTGAGCCACGCGTGTTCGTGGACGGATGCCGGGGCGGCGGGCAGGACGGTCGGGAGGGCGGTCATGGAACCAGCGTGATGTAATGCCGTTATGCATCTCAACCCTTACGGCGAGTACGCCGTCCTGTTGGCCGCCTCGTTGGCGAACGACTGGCCGGCCGACCGCGAGGGGATCGAACGCCGCACGCGCGAGAGCGGGATGACGATGACCTTCCCCGCGGCACCCGACGACCACGAACGCACCCGCACCGTCGTCGACGAGTGGTTGCGGATCGTCGATGAGACCGATCCCGATGCGCGCGCCGCGCGGCTGAACGCCCAGATGGCCGCCGTGACGGCCTACCCGCGCCTGACGAACCACGACGGCGAGGGGTGGCACCTGCACTATCGCGACAGCGACGAATCGCTCCCCCGCGTGCTCGCGGCGGTCATCTCGGTCGGCACGTCGCTGCACCTCGTCACCCGGGGAATGACCCGCCTCGCTCGATGCGCCGCCGAGCCCTGCGATCGCGTGGTCGTCGACGTCACGCGCAACGGCCGGCAACGGTACTGCTCGGTGCGCTGCGCGAATCGAGCCGCGGTGCGCCGCCATCGCGCGCGCGTCCCGCGCTGACCTCCCCGGCGCTCACGACGAGCGCCCGGAGGCGGGCGGCCACGACCGGCACCCACCACAGCCGCCGAGATAGCGACCGAGACGACGCGGTGCCGGCGGGCGCTGCCGGGGGCGCCCGCGAGGACCGGGGGTACCAGATCCGTCGCCGACCGGGCGGGGATGGCGGAACACCGCGGGACGCACGTACGTTGTCGTGGACACCGACGACGGACACCGACGACAGGAGACTCCCATGGCCGACGAACTGACCGTGACCCGAAACGACGAGGCGCGCCGCTACGAGATCCACGTGGGCGACGAGCTCGGTGGCTTCCTCGACTTCCGCCCCGCGGGTGAGGACCGCACGACCCTCCCCCACACCGAGGTCGACCCGGCCTTCGCCGGTCGCGGCCTCGGCAAGGTCCTCGCGAGCGAGGCGCTGGCCGACCTCGCCCGACGCGGCGGCAGCATCATCCCGTCGTGCCCCTTCGTGGCGCACTACCTGCGCGAGAACGACGTGCCGGGCCTCGTCGTGGAGTGGCCGAACGAAGACGACGCGGCCGACGCCGCCGGGCCCGGCGAACCCTCGTGACCCGACTCGACGTCGCCCCGCCGGCATCCGAGGGTCCGATCGCGTGCGACGGACCGCGTTCCCTCGTGATCGAGGCGCGCGAGGTGCCGTTGGGCGGCGTCCGGGGCATGGAGGTGCACCGCACGCTGCCGCATCGCGCCCTGCCGATGGTGGGGGCGTGGTGCTTCCTCGACCGGTTCGGCCCGCAAGAGACCCTCATGCGGGTCGAACCGCACCCGCACATCGGCCTGCAGACGGTGACGTGGCCGATCGTGGGCGAGGTGCGACACCGCGACGCGGTGGGCAGCGACGTCGTGGTGCGACCGGGGGCGCTGAACCTCATGACCAGTGGTGCGGGCATCGCGCACTCGGAATACTCCGTCGGCGAGGGCCCCATCCCCCTCGACGCCCTCCAGCTGTGGGTCGTGCTTCCCGACGCGCGCCGGCACGGTGCTCCGGCCTTCGAGCGACACGAGCACCTGCCCACGATCGACCTCGGCGACGGCGCCGACGCGGTCGTCGTGATGGGCGAACTCGGCGACGTCGCCTCTCCCGCGACGGTGCACACCCCGATCGTCGGGGCCGAAGTCCGGCTGCCTGCCGGCGTGACCGTGCGCGTGCCCCTTCACCCCGAATGGGAGTATGCCCTCTACGGAATGACCGGCCACGCCGACGCCGTGACGGGAATGGATGCCGTCGACGCCGACGCCGCGCGACGACCGGCGCCGGGCCTGGAGCCGGGATCCACCGCGGCGATCGACGACAGCCGGCTGGTCTACGTCGGCAAAGGACGCGACCACCTCGAACTGCGTAGCGACGGCGGCGCCCGGGTCTTCTTGTTGGGCGGCGAGCCGTTCGAAGCCGACATCGTGATGTGGTGGAACTTCGTCGGCCGCTCGCACGACGAGATCGTCGAGGCGCGCGACGCCTGGGAGGCACGGGCCGACCGCTTCGGCACGGTGATCGATCACGGCCCCGAGCGCATTCCCGCCCCGCCCCTGCCCGCGGTGCGCTTGACGCCGCGGCGGCGGCGCGACTGACGCGTCAGCCCGCGGAGCGCGCAGGGCGCACGAGTCCGACCCGACCAGCGAGCCCGGCGTGAAACGCCTCGACGAGACCGCCGAGCCGCGGCATCGGGTGCCCCTAGACTCGGGGGAATTCGAGGAGGAACCATGCGCCGTCGCACCGTCGCACAGCATGCGCGCCTGCGGTCCCCGCACCCGATCGCTCAGCTGCTTACCGTCGTCGCCGTCGCCGTCGTGGTGGTCCTCGTCTCGGCCGCGGGCGTTGCCGCGTACACCGCCTACGACCTGACCACGAGCTTCACCGAAGAGGCCGTCGTCGTCGAGAACCAGCCGCCCGTCCCGCCCGACCTTAGCGAGCTCGAGGGCGGCGTGAACATGATGGTCGTCGGCATCGACGCGTGCGAAGAGAGCCTGCGCGAGGTCTTCGGCGAGCGCTGCGAGGGCCCCGACGCCGAGGGGCAGCTCAACGACGTCAACATCCTCGTGCACATCTCCGATGCCCCGCGTCGGGTGACGGTGGTGTCGTTCCCCCGCGACCTGCTCTTCGACGCCCCGGCCTGCGACACCGCCGACGGCGACCGCTGGGGCGGCGGCTACGTGCAGATCAACGAGATCTACACCTACGGCGGACTGTCGTGCGTGATGACGGCGATCTCCGACATGAGCGGGCAACCCGTGCAGTTCGGCGCGATGGTCACCTTCGGCGGGGTGATCGAGATCACGAACGCCATCGGCGGCGTCGAGATCTGCCTCGCCAGCGACATGCGCGACGAGAACACCGGCATCGACTGGGCCGCGGGTCCGCGCACCATCCAGGGTCTCGAGGCCCTGCAGTTCCTGCGCACCCGCTACGGCGTGGGCGGCAGCGACCTGGCGCGCGTGAGCAACCAGCAGCAGTACATGTCGCGTCTGGCCCGCAAGCTCGTCAGCGAAGAGGTGCTGTCGAACCCGGCGACGCTGTTCCGTCTGGCCTCCACGGGGTTGCGCAACGTCACGCCGACGCAGAGCCTGACCAACCCGCTGACGCTCGTGCAGATCGCGTCCGCGGTCAAAGACGTGCCGTTCCAAGACATCGTGTTCGTGCAGTACCCGACCGTTCAGGCCAGCGCCGACGCCAACCGCGTCGAGCCGAACTACGACGCGGCGCAGGTGCTGTGGGACGCCCTTCTCGCCAACCAGGGCATCGAGGTGACCGGCGACGCCGGCGCGAACGGGGGCGTCGTCGTCGCAGAACCCGCTCCCGGTGAGGCCGTGCCGAGCGAGGCACCCTCCGAGGGCGAAGCGGTCGAGCCCGGAACCGTCGACCCGAACACCGGCGCGGTGGCCCTTCCCGAGTCGATCACGGGGTCGAGCGCGGCGCAGCAGACGTGCAGCGCCGGCGTGGTGAACTGACCGGCGTCGCCGAGGTCCCCCGAGCCCGCCGGATTCGTCACGCTCAGCAGCCTCCCCCGTGACCAGCCCGACTCGACCGGCGGGGCGTCCAGCGATCCCGGCGTCGCCGCTACGCTGAGCGGGTGTCCCTGGCATCCGGTCTCTCCACGCGCGTGCTGCTCGTCTGCGCCGCGATCGGGGTGGGGACCGGCATCGTGGGCGGTGCCGCCGGGTGGCTGACGCTGATCGTCCTGGCGGGCGCACCCTGGGCCTACGGGCTCGTGCTGGGCTCGCACGTGCTGCCCGGAATCATCGCGCAGCAGGTGGTGCGCCGCGCCGGGGTGGCCCTGGTGACGCACGTGCTCGCCGCGCTGGTGGCGAGTGCCATGGCGCCGCAGTGGACGTTCCGTTTCCTCGGCACGGCCCTGCTGTTCGGCGGGATCCAAGAAGGCGTCGCCGCCCTCACCCGGTACCGCGTGTGGGCGTCCGTGCGCTTCTACGGCTCGGCGCTCGTGATCGGCGCGCTCGTCGCCGTGGTCGTCTGGTTCGCGGCCGACATCGCCAGCCTCGCGCCGGTCACCCGCGTCGCCTACCTCGTGATCGGCGTCGCGGGACCGGTGGCCTGGACCGCAGTAGGACTCGCCATCGGCTCGGGTCTGCGTCGCGCCGGGGTGGGGCGCGGTCTCTCGACGACGAAATGAGGGCGCGCGGCCAACTTAGGCTGCACTAAGTTAGGGCGTACTCACTTCTCGAGGACTCGCCCGTGACCGCTCACCCCCACCCCGATACCGCGCCCACCCGCGCCGACACCGGGGCTCTGCTGCGCATGCGCGACGTGGCCATCACCCACCTCGACGCCGCGACGCCCACCCCCTCCGCGCTTCGTCTGGACGTGCACCCCGGAGACGTGGTGCTGCTGCTCGGTCCGAGCGGATCGGGGAAGTCCACGGCGGCGCTCGCCATGAACGGCCTCATCCCGCACGCCGTTCCCGCCACGGTGGAGGGCACGGTGAGCGTCGGGGGGAAGGATGCCACGACCACGCCCGTCGCCGAGCTCGCGACCACCGTGGCCATGGTCTTCCAAGACCCCGATGCACAGCTCGTGACGGGCACCGTTCTCGACGAGGTGGCGTTCGGACCCGAGAACCTGCGGCTCCCCGTCGAGGTCGTGCTCGCCCGCACCGAAGAGGCCCTGCGCCGCGTGGGCCTGTGGGAGCGTCGCCACGACGCCCCCGACGTGCTCTCCGGCGGCGGACGTCAGCGTCTGGCCATCGCCTGCGCGCTGGCGATGGGCTCGCCCCTGCTCGTGCTCGACGAGCCCACCGCCAACCTCGACCCTCGCGGCGTCGACGACGTGTACGCGGCGCTGCGCGACGTCGTCGCCGAGGGTGACCGGGCGATCGTGCTCGTCGAGCACAACCTCGATGCCGCGATGGGTCTGGTCGACCGCGTCGTCGCCCTGGATGCCACGGGCCGGGTGGTTGCCGACGGCGGCGTCGACGACGTGCTGCGCGACCGCGCGGAGCAGTTGCACGCGCTCGGGGTGTGGCTGCCCACGGCCACCCTCGCGGCCCTGCGCCTGCGACGGGCGGGATACGACATCGCCCCCTTGCCACTGACCCCTCGCGAGTTGCGACGGACGCTCGAGACGATCGCCCCGCCCGCGACGGCACCCGCTCCCCCACGCCCGCGACGAGGCATCGGCGACCCCCTCGTGCAGGTACAGGGGCTGACCATCTCGCGCGGACGCACGCGCGTGCTCCACGGCGTCGACCTGTCCGTCGGCGCGGGCGAGTTCGTCGCCGTCGTCGGCGCCAACGGCGCGGGGAAGACGACCCTCGTGCAGGCCCTGGCCGGGGTGCTGCGCCCACCGCGCGGAACCGTGCGGATCGCGGGGCTCGACGTTCGCCGCACCGATCCGCGCACGCTTTCGCGTCACGTGGGTTTCGTGTTCCAGAACCCCGAGCACCAGTTCATCGCGACGACCGTGTTCGACGAGATCGCCCACGGCCTGCGCCGACAGCGGCTCTCCGACGACGAGGTCCGCGCGCGCACCGAGGCGCTGTTGCAGCGGTTCGGCCTCGCCGACAAGGCCACGGTGCACCCCTTCCTGCTGTCGGGCGGTCAGAAGCGGCGGCTGTCGGTGGGAACCGCGCTCGTCGGCGGCGCCCGGCTGCTCGTGCTCGACGAACCGACGTTCGGCCAGGACCGCGCCCGCGCCGAGGAACTGCTGCGCCTGCTCGACGACCTGCGCGACGACGGCACGACCATCATCGTCGTGACCCACGACATGCAGGTGGTCGCCGAGCACGCCGACCGCGTGATCGTCGTCGACGACGGCCGGATCGCCGCCGACGGACCGGTCGGCGATGTCTTCGACGACGAGGACGTCGTCGGACGCGCGGGCCTCAGCACGCCCGCGCTGCGGCGCGCCTTCGCCGGTCTGCAGCGGCATCCGGAGCTCGCGGCGCTGATGCGACTGCGCGACCTGCCGGGCGGGGCCGCATGACCGCCCCCGCCGCGGCATCGACACGCGCCGACACGCCCGCCGTCACCCGCGGCCGGCGCGACACGCGGTGGCTCGGGGGTCTCAATCCACTCGCCAAGATCACGGGCCCGGCCCCCGCCATGATCGCGCTCGTCTTCGTGCGTGACCTGAGCACTCCGATCGCGTTCCTCTGCCTCGCCTACGTCCTGCTCCTGACCGGAACGCGTCTCACCCGGCGTCTCGTCGCCCTCCTCGCCGGAGTGGTGCCCCTCTCGATCGTGGTGATCGGCCTGGGCTTCTCGCTCTGGGTCGACCCGGCCCGCGTGGAGGCCACCACCGCGCTGATCCGCGTGGGCGAGTGGACCCTCACCGACGGGGCGGTGTCCACGGGTCTGTCGACCGCGCTGCGGCTGGCCGCGATCATGACGCTCGCCTTCGTCGGCGGACTGACCACCTCGGGCCCCGACCTGGTGCGGGCGCTGGTGCAGAACCTGCGCGTGCCCTACCGCATCGGCTACGCGGCTCTCGCGGCGATCCGCTTCGTCCCGCGCTTCGGCCACGAGCTCGACGTGATCCGCCAGGCGCATCGCGTGCGGGGAACGCGGGGCGGCGTGCTCTCGGCACCCGCGCGCGGGATCGGGTACGTCGTTCCCCTCTTGGCCGGGGCCATCCGCCACGCCGAACGTGTCGCCCTCGCGATGGATGCGCGGGCGTTCGGCGCCCACCCCGACCGCACCGAGCGCCACCGCGTGCCCTGGCGCCGGCGCGACACCGTCTTCACCCTGGCGTTCTGGGCGATCTCGGCCGCCCTCTTCGTCGTTCCCCGCCTGTCCGTCTGATCCGATCCGGAGCATCCATGTCGCGCATCTCGACCGTCTTCCTGCTCACCTGCGCCGCCATCGGCGTCGCCGGCGGCATCATGCTGACCGCCGCCAACTGGGTGTCGACGGTGCTGTTCGCCGCCGCGCCGTTCGCGGCGGTGGCACTCGCCGGGCTGTGGCTGGTGCCCGCGGCCGTCGCGATGCGCCTACTCGAACGCCCCGGTTCCGCGCTGCTGGTCGGGCTCATCTCGGGCCTCGTGGCCGCGCCGCTCTCCGGGTACGGGTGGGGCAGCGTCGCGACCAACCTCTGGTGGGCCTTCTTCGTCGAGCTGCCGTTCCTCGTCGTGCTGTACCGGTTCTTCCACCGGTGGCAGTTCTTCGCCGGAGCCGTCGTGGTGGCAGCCGTCTACCCGACCCTCGCCTGGGCGTCTTTCGGACTCGACACGTTCGCGCCCCTCACCGTCGTGCTCTTCTACCTGCTCACGCTCGTGGCATCCGCTGCCGGGATGGCGATCGGCATCGCCGTCGCCGATGCTCTGCGCCGCGCGGGAGTCGCACGCCTCGCTCGCCGCCGCCCGCGGACGAGCGCCACCTGAGGACGACCCCGCCGGAGGACGATCCGGCCGGCGCGCGGCGTCGCGGCACGACCTCGCGCACGGCCGGACCTCGGCCTCGCCCGCCGTCGGACTCGAGGAGCCGGAGGCCCCCTCCGACGCCTCGACGTTCAGTACGAGGGCGCCCCGGGAAGGCCGAAGAACTCCTCGAGGGTGGCGTAACCGCCCTCGTGGTACGCGCGGGCCAGCTCGGGGCCGATGTAACGCAGGTGCCACGCCTCGGGCTCGTACCCGCTGATGCCCTCGCTGCCCTCGACGTACCGGGTGATGAAGCCGTACTCCCACGCGTGATCGCGCACCCACGCACCCTGGGGCGAGGCGGCGACGTCGTCGAGCGTCGCGCACGAGCCGTTGCACGGCACGATGTCGACGGCCAGGCCCGACTGGTGCTCGCTGTACCCGGCGCGGGCGCTCTCGCGGTCGGCGGCTTCGACCCCGCCCACGGCCACGCGGCCGGCGTACGTCGACTGCTGCGTGCTGTACGAGCGGAAGGCACTCAGGTAGCCGATCTCGCCGGCACCGGCGTCGGAGGCCGCACGCACGAGCTGAGTCAGCGCCCCCGCCGCGGGCGCGCGCAGCGCCGACTCCTCGAGCGCGCGCACACTGTCGGGCATCACGAGGTCGCCCGGGCGGTAGTCGACGGGGTCGTACGCGCGCTGCTTGTTGACCACCATCCACTCGCGGTTCGGGTCCGACAACGACACGCAGGGCGCGATCCCGGATGCCACCGCTGCGCGGAAGGCGCTCCCGCCCCCGGCGGCCGCGATCGCGCCGGCGTCGTCACCCGCGGCCAGGGCCGAGGTGAACGCCGCGTCGTCGCAGGGCGTCGAGGTGGCGGCGACGGCGGCCTGCTGCACGACCGGCAGACCCTCGTCGGGCACGGTGGGGGGCCCCGCGACGACGGCGGCGACGGGCGGAGCGTCGGTGTCGGCCGCGACGCCACCGGGGGATCCCGAGGTCGCCGCACCGATCGCGATGGCGAGGGCGGCCACCACGATGACGGCCCCGCCCACGGCGACAAGGCGACGGCGGCGGAGGACCGGGATCGAGGCCGTCGTCGGCGCAGCGGTCGCGGCCTCGCGCAGCCGGCGGCGGGTGGCGAGGGCCGCCGTGTCGGTGGCGGGCCGCTCGGCGGCGGGGATCGGGGGCACGGGCTCTGCCGCGGCGGGCGCGAGCGTGAGGGCCGCCGTCGCGAGTCGTTCGGCCTCCGCGCGCGCGGCGCGGCGGGGCGAGATCTCGGGATCGTGCGACATGACTCGACCCATTCTCCCCTGGACGGGGGCACGGGTCGAGTCGGCCGCGCGTTCGCGCGGTGAATGTGCGGTCGGGCAGACTCGGGCCGACGGGAACGGCGAGCAGTCAGATATCAGTCACGAGGCTCAGCTCACCGGCCGCCAGGAAGCCCAGCACGATGCTCACCGCACCCGCGACCAGCAGCAGCAGCAGCGGGTGGGCGAACCCGATCAGGACGCGACGTGTGCGAGGGTGCTCGGCGAAGAAGTGATCGGGGATGCGGTGCCGGTCGGGGACGGCGGCCCACCCCCGCAGCCGCGCGATGTATCCCACGCAGCGCAGCACGAGCACCGCCCAGAGCATCGCGATGATCAGCGGCACTACCCCGCCGATGATCTCGAACGCCTCGAACCACGCCTGATCGGGGTTGCTGCCGGTGTCTTCGGCGAGCTGCACGGCGACCGCGGCGCCGAGCACCACCGACCCGACCCACAGCACCAGAGCCCCGAGCACGGCGAAGAAGCGCGCGAAGAAGTGTCCG
Organism: Microbacterium sp. CFBP 8801; assembly: GCF_014839455.1. Classification (NCBI taxonomy): domain Bacteria; kingdom Bacillati; phylum Actinomycetota; class Actinomycetes; order Micrococcales; family Microbacteriaceae; genus Microbacterium; species Microbacterium sp. CFBP 8801. The sequence goes on from NZ_JACYNU010000008.1 coordinate 53,147, forward strand.
AGGATCGACTCCTCGTGATCGAGGTGGGTGCGCGGCGTCTGCGAGAGCACGATGAGGGTCGCGCCGAGGCTGGGCGCTGCCGCGCTGAGCGACACGACGAGCGCGACCCACTCCGGGGCGTCCACGAGGTCGCACACCAGCAGCAGCGCCGCCATGAGTGCCAACCACGAGCATCCCGACAGCGCCGGACGACGCACGACCAACGCCGGATGCCAGGGCTCCAAGCGACCGATCGACGCATGGAGCAGGTGCTGACCGCGTACTCGCGAGACCGACTCCATGGGCGCCTCCGTGTCTCGCCGGTGGTCGGCGTCGCGATCACCGTACCGCGACGACACTCGTTCGTGCAGGCGAGGTGCGCGGCGTGGCGGTTGCGAGAAAATCGAACATGTGTTCGACTATGGCGATGAGATGGCAGGGGCAGCAGCTGGGCGTGGACGACCCGTCGGCGCTCCCGGGCATGGAGCGCATCGACGGTCTCGTCCGCTCGGTGACGACTCCGGAGTTCGCCGGAATGACGTTCCACGAGGTGCAGTGCAAGAGCGCCCTGAATCGCGTGCCCGGCATGTCGGCCATGCCGTTCGACTGGACCGTGAACCCGTACCGGGGCTGCACGCACGCGTGCTCGTACTGCTTCGCCCGCAAGACGCACGAGTACCTCGACCTCGACTACGGCGCCGACTTCGACTCCCAGATCGTCGTGAAGGTCAACGTCGCCGACGTGCTGCGCACGGAGGTGCGTCGGGGATCGTGGGCGCGCGAGCCCGTCATGCTCGGCACGAACACCGACCCGTACCAGCGCGCCGAGGGGCGATACCGCCTCATGCCCGACATCGTCGGCGCGCTCACCGACAACGGCACGCCCTTCTCGATCCTCACCAAGGGCACGCTCCTGCGCCGCGACCTCCCCCTGCTCGCCGACGCCGCCACGCAGGTGAAGGTCTCGTTGGCGATGTCGATCGCCGTCTTCGACGACGCCCTGCAGAACGCGATCGAGCCGGGCACCCCCAGCGCCGACGCCCGCCTCGACACGGTCCGCGCCGCCACCGCCGCCGGCTTCCGCGTCACGGTCTTCCTCATGCCGATCCTGCCGCACCTGACCGACTCGCTCGCCGTGCTCGACGACGCCCTCGCGCGCATCCGCGCCGCCGGCGCGGCTCGCGTCGTCTACGGCGCGCTGCACCTGCGTCCGGGCGCGAAGCAGTGGTTCCTCGAATGGCTGGGGCGCGAGCAACCGCACCTGGTGTCGTCGTACCGAGGTCTCTACCCGGGCGTCTCCGCTCAAGCACCCAAGGCCTACCGCACCTGGCTCGGCGCGCGCATGCGTCCCCTGCTGCGCCTGCACCGGCTCGACGGGTGGGACGAAGACGACCACCCTCGCGGGCGACCGCAGCCGGGCCTCGCCGCCCGCGCGACGCCGACGAGCAGCCTCGGTCCGGTCCGCGGCACCGGGCCCTCGGCATCCATTCGCCCCCGCGTCGCCCCGGCCAGCGGGCNTCGATCAGGTCGTCGCCGAGCTGCGCCGGCTCGAACGGCGCCTGGATCTCGGCGCGGTCGAGCAGCTCGGTCATGCGGCGCTGACGCTGCCGCGTGATGAGCGTCACCACGGTGCCGCTGCGACCGGCGCGGCCGGTGCGGCCCGAACGGTGCAGGTACGTCTTGTACTCGTCGGGGGCGTCGGCCTGGATCACCAGGTCGATGTCGTCGACGTGGATGCCGCGGGCGGCGACGTCGGTGGCGACGAGCACGTTGACGCGACCCGAGGTGAGCTTCTCGAGGTTGCGCGTGCGCTTTTGCTGGTTGAGATCGCCGTGCAGCGCGACCGCGGCGATACCGGCGTCGTCGAACTGCGCGGCGAGCGTCTCGGCGTATGCGCGGGTACGCGCGAAGACGAGGGTCTTGCCCGGGCGGTCGACGAGTGAACCGAGGATCTCGGCCTTGTCGCGGTGGTCGATCACGAGCACGCGGTGCTCGATGGTGCCCGAGTCCTGGTCCTCACCGGCGACCTCGTACACGGCCGGGTCGACGAGGAACTCGTCGACGAGGGCGGCGACCTCACGGTCGAGCGTGGCCGAGAACAGCAGCTTCTGGCTGCCCTTCGCGGTGGCGCGCAGGATGCGCTGCACCGGCTCGAGGAAACCGAGCTCGCACATGTGGTCGCCCTCGTCCAGCACGGCCACCTGCACCTGCGACAGGTCGAGCTTGCCCTGGTTGAGCAGGTCTTCGATGCGGCCGGGGGTGCCGATGATGATGTCGACGCCCTTCTTCAGCGCACCCACCTGGCGGGCCTGGGGCACGCCGCCGTAGATCTGCGTGGTGAACAGGCCGACGCTGCGGGCGATGACCTGCACCGTGCGGTCGATCTGCAGGGCGAGCTCGCGCGTGGGGGCGAGGATGAGGGCCTTGGGCGCGCGAGCGAACTGACGCTTCTCGCCCGCCTGCGAACGCAGGACGCTCTCGACCATGGGGGCACCGAACGCGATGGTCTTGCCCGAGCCGGTGCGACCGCGCGCGAGCACGTCACGACCGTCGAGGATGGGCTTCACCGTCGCCGCCTGGATGGGGAACGGCGTGGCCGCGCCGAGGCTGGCGAGGGCACGGACGATGTTGTCGCCGAAACCGAGCTCGGCGAAGCCGACACCGGTCTCGGTCGCGACGTCCACGGCCTGCGCCTGCAGGCGCTCGTGCACGACGTCGACGCGCTGCTCGTGCTCGGCCGAGCGCTTCGGGGTGGCGTTCCAGTCCGCGCGGTTCGGGCCGTCGGTGCGGCGCGGACGCTCGTCACGGGCGGGGCGGTCACCGAACGAACGGGCCGGGCGCTCGTCGAACGAACGAGCCGGACGCTCGTTGCGGTCGAACGACCGGGCAGGACGGTCGTCGGTCGAACGGGCGGGGCGGTTGTTGCGGTCGAACGAGCGCGCGGGGCGGTCGTTACGGTCGAACGAACGGGCCGGACGATCGCTGCGATCGAACGAACGCGCGGGACGATCAGTGCGGTCGAACGAACGCGCCGGACGATCCGTGCGGTCGAACGAACGAGCGGGACGGTCGCTGCGATCGAACGAACGAGCGGGGCGGTCGTCCGACGAACGGGCCGGACGCTCGTCGCGGCGGTCGAACGACCGGGCGGGACGCTCGCCGGCATCGCGGCGGGGGCGCTCGTCGCGGGCGGGACGGTCCGAGAAATCGCGGCGGGGACGCTCGTCGAAGGAACGGGCCGGACGATCGCCGAAGTCACGACGCGGGCGGTCGTCGAACGAACGGGCAGGGCGGTCGTCGCGGGCCGGACGGTCACCGAAGTCACGACGCGGACGCTCGTCGAACGAACGGGCCGGACGATCGCCGAAGTCACGACGCGGACGCTCATCACGGAACGACGGGCGACCGTCGCCGGTGGCGCGGCGGCTGTCGCGGTCGACGCGATCCACGCGGGGGGCGCGGTCATCGCGAGCGGGGCGACCGGAGCGGTCGTCGAACGAACGGGCCGGGCGGTCACCGAAATCGCGGCGGGGACGATCGTCGAACGAACGCGCGGGGCGATCGTCGAACGAGCGCGCCGGGCGGTCGTCGAACGAGCGCGCGGGGCGGTCGGTGCGGCCGGAGCGGTCATCGCGGGCGGAGCTGCGGATGCCGCGCGACTCGTCGCGACCGACGCGGTCCTGTGCGCTCCAGCGACGCTTGTCGGGGGCGGCCTCGGCCTCGGGACGGTAACCGCGGTGGCTCGGGCTCTTGCTGCCGGGCTTCGCGGACGCGGCGCCCTCGGGGCGGCGCTTGCGGTCCTGGAACGAGGTCTGCGCACCGTAGCGCGGCTCGAAGTTCTTGGCGGGGCGGCCGCCGGCGGGCTTCTTGTTCTTGGGCATGACGATGTCCTTCTGGGTTCTGTTTCGCGCGAGACAGCGGCACCGCGCGCAGCGGTGCGAAACCCGGACATCCGTCGGCCGGGGGCCATTCACTAGTGATGGGAGGACGCGATCGCGTGCTCTCCATCGGCCCCTTGGACTACAAACCCATCCGCGCATCACGCGCGGTGTCCAGAGCCGACTCCCCGACGTTACCGGTCGCGGCTGGGAATGGCATCCATGTCCCCATCCGTGCAGGTTCGCGGCCCGTCGATCGCACCAAGTGGGACACCCCCTCCCCCACCCCGCGCTCATGTCCCCATTCGTGCGGGTTCGACGCCTCAGAACCGCACGAAGTGGGACATGCCTCCCCCGACGTCGGTGAACGCCCGGCGTGGACGAAGATGGACCCATGGCAGACACCGACGCCCACCCCATCACGGTGGCGATCGAGCGGCGCATCGACCCGACGCGCACCGCCGAAGCGACCTCCTGGATGCAGGCCGGCACCGACCTCGCGACCGCGTTCCCCGGCTTCCTCGGCTCGGGCTGGGTGCGCGCGGGCGAAGACAGCGACCTCTGGTACATGCTCTACCGGTTCCGCGACATCACGACGCTCGAGCAGTGGGACACCTCGACGCAGCGTCAATGGTGGCTCGATTCGGGGCGCCCGTTCGCCCGCGAGGAGCGCGTGGAGCGACGCACCGGGATCGAGGGGTGGTTCGACGCCCCGTTCGGCTCGATCATGGAGGCGACGACGGATGCCGGGACCCAACCGGTGCAGCAGCCGGTCCCGTCCGCTCCCCCGCGGTGGAAGCAGGCGGTGACGATCTGGGTCGGGTTCTTCCCCACCAACCTGCTGGCCTCTTGGCTGCTGGGCTTCGTGCCCGGTTTCACCGAGGTTCCCCTGGTGCTGCGCGTGCTCGCGACCACCGTCCTGCTCACGCCCGTCATGACCTACGCGGTGCTCCCGTGGGTCACCCGCCTGCTGCGCCCCTGGCTGCAGCGCCCGCCCCGCCCGAGAAAGGCCTCGTCATGACCGCCGACCCCACCGGACACCGCTTCCCCCTGCGCACCGACCACGCGTCCGCCGAGATCGCCCAGGTGGGCGCGGCGCTGCGGGCGCTCACGGTCGACGGCGTCGACCTGGTTCCGCGTTACGCCGACGACGCACCCACGCCCGCGGCATCCGGCGTCGTGCTGGTCCCCTGGCCGAACCGCATCCGCGACGGCAGGTACACCTTCGACGGGGTCGAGCGGCAGCTCGCCATCAGTGAGCCCGCCCTCGGCAACGCCAGCCACGGGTTGTTGCGCTTCGGCACGTACCAGCCCATCGAGCACACGACCGACCGCCTCGTGCTCGGCGCCGACGTCGTTCCGCAGACCGGATACCCGTTCCACCTGCGCACCCGGGTGACGTTCGCGCTGCAGCCCGATGGCCTGCACGTCACGCACGTCATCGAGAACGTCGGAGCGACGGTCGCCCCGGTCGCGCTCGGCGTGCACCCGTACCTGCAGATCGGCGGGGTCGACACCGCCGATCTCGTCGTACAGTCCACCGGCACGACCACGCTCGTGCTCGACGACCGCAAGATCCCGGTCGACGAGGTGTCGGTAGACGAGACGAACGACCTGCGAGCGGGCCGACGCCTGGGCGACGCCTCGCTCGACAACGGCTACCGCGGTCTCGAGCGCGACGCCGAGGGCCGCGCGCGGCACACCCTGACCGCGCCCGACGGACGCGCCGTGGAACTCTGGCAGGACGACGGATTCCGTTGGGCGCAGGTGTTCACGACCGATCGGTACCCCGGCCAGCCCCTCGCCGTGGCGATCGAGCCGATGACCGCCCCGGCGAACGCCTTCGCCTCGGGACTCGACCTCGACACCCTCGATCCGGGGGCTTCGCTCACCCGGGAATGGGGCATCATCTTTCACTCGTGAGCATTCCTTGTCCCCCATTTGGGGGACACGGAATGTGCAGATGATCAGGGATATCCTCAGGCAACCCCTTTCCCAATAACGCGCCGCGAACGTTACCATTCGAGTGACGGTTTCCGTCAAGGCCGGGGGCGGCCGAGGACCACGGTTCCCTCGGTTGATACCCGAATGAGCCGACGGGGGCCGAGGGTCCCGCGGTGTGGGGGGACGCTCGTTCCGTCCTGAGGAAAGATCCCCCGCCATGAGCACCGCGCTCCGATCCGCCGTCCCTTCCTCGCCCTCGATCCCGCGCCTGCGCGGAATCGTCCGACGCCTCGACGCCGTGCCCACGATGCACGTCGGCGCTGCGGCGTTGATCGTCCTGGTGGGCGGCCTGCTGCTGTCGATCGCGACGACGAGCGACCCGCTGTGGTGGCAGCTGCACTTCAGCCAGTTGGGGACGTTCCACGACCTTTCGGCCGCATTCTTCAACAACACGCTCAAGGTCAGCGGAATGATCGTCGTGTATTTCGCCTTCCGCGTGCGCCGCGATGTCCGCCGCCTCGGTCGCGGACCGGTGCGCCGGGGAGCCGCGACCATCGCCTTCCTCTGCCTCAATGTCATCGGCGTGAATCTCGCCCTCGTCGGCTGCATTCCTCTCAACACCGACAAAGACCTGCACGACCGGGTCGCGGGTTCGATGGTGCTCGGCTTCCTGGCGCTGCTGCTCACCTCGCCCGTCCTGTTCCACCGCCTCGGCAAGCGCATGGCCATCAGCACGGGCGTCGCCCTGGTGTGGTTGGTCATCTCGATCGCGCTGTTCGTGTCGGCGACGATCAACCTCGCCCTGTTCGAGACCATCGCGTGCGCCGCGATGTTCGCGTGGGCGGGCATGTTCACGCACATCCTCGCCTCGGCCCAGGCGACGGCCGTTCGAGCGCCGGATGCCGGGACCCCCCATGTCGCGCACCTCGCCCCCCGCCGCCGCGCGCACCGGTCGTCGATCGTGCGCCGCGCGGGCTCCGTCTCATCGAGCGCCCGCGCACCGCGCCCCGGGGCCCTGGGAGCGGTGTCGGTCACCGCGGTCGGCCGCGCGTCGAGCACGACACCGGCGGTGCCGCTCGTCACACGTGCTCTCGCCCCGGCGGGAGGCCTCGGGGCTTTCCACCCCGAAGCCCGCGGGACCTCGCACGCCACGGCATCCGTGGTTCAGGTCCCGATGATGCCCACGCTCACCGCCCCGCCCGCGCCCGCGTCGAGCGACCGCGCCGCGTCGGCAGCAACGTGCGCGGGCCCGGTGCCACGCCGGCGTGCGGTAACGGGCCGGGTCAGCGGCTCCCGCGCAGCTCTCGGCGGCTCAGCGGGTGAGCGTCGTCGGTCGGCGTCTCGTCGGACTCTTCTGCTTGGGCCGCCCGTCGCTCCCGGCGCCGCTCGCTTGCTCCCTCGATGAGGTTGTAGAGGGTCGGCAGCACGAGCAGCGTCAGGAACGTCGACGACACCAGGCCACCGATCACCACGACCGCCAACGGCTGCGAGATGAATCCGCCGTGGCCCGTGATGCCCAGGGCCATCGGCACGAGCGCGAAGATCGCGGCGAGCGCGGTCATGAGGATGGGGCGTAGACGCCTCGCCCCGCCGACGATGGTCGCGTCGCGCACGCTGAGTCCCCGCGCCCGGTACTGGTTGACCAGGTCGATGAGCACGATGGCGTTGGTGACGACGATCCCGACGAGCATGAGCGCACCGATCATTCCGGCCACACCCAGGGGCACCCCGGTGATGAGCAGCATGAGGATGGCGCCGGTCGCCGCGAACGGCACCGACACGAGAAGCTCGAGCGGCTGACGCAGCGACTTGAAGGTCGCGACCATCACGACGTAGACGATCAGGATCGCCGCGAGCAGGGCGAGGCCGAGCTGGGTGAAGGCGTCCTGCTGGTCGGTCACGGCACCGCCCACCTCGGCGGTGGACCCCTCGGGCAGCTGCACGTCGGCGAGGGCCGAGGTGACGCTGGCCGATGAGCTGCCGAGGTCGTCGGTGGTGGGGGTGACGGTGATGGTGGCGGTGCGGAGCCCCCGCGACGTCGTGATCGACGGCGGAGTCTGGCTCTCTTCGACGGTCGCGATCTCGTCGAGGCGCACCGGGCCGCTCGCCGTGGGGATCTCGAGCGCGCGCAGGTCGTCGATCGTGGCGGGCGGGTTGGCGGCGGCGAGGTACACCGTCACCCCCCGACCGTCGAGCTCGACGGTGCCGGCCTGACGGGGCTGCTGCGTGTTCGACACGAGGGCGCCCACGGCGCGCTCCGACAGGCCGCGCTCGGCCGCCGCGTCGCGGTTCACGCGCACCGAGACGAACGGGAGCGACGCCGACAGGCTGCTGGTGACCTGCCCGATGCCGTCGCGTCCCTGCAGACCGTTCACAACCGCATCGCTGGCCTGCTGGAGCGATGACGAGTCGGCCGAGGTGACGTCGACGGTGATGGCGGTGGAACCGAAGCCCCCGCCCGAGGCCGCGACCTCAATCTCACCGGCGTCGGTGAGGGCTTCGAGCTCGGTGCGCACGCGTTCGCGCAGGTCGACCTGATCGACGCCCGACTGCGAGGTGATCGAGTACGTGATCCCCGACCCGCCGCCCGAGAAGGCGTCGCGCAGCGCCGATCCGCTCGAGCCGATCGAGGTCTGCACGGTCTCGACCCCGTCGGTGTCGAGCAGCACGGCCTCGACCTTCTGCGCGGCCGCGTCCTCGGCATCCAGGCTGGGGGCGGAGCCGATCTTCTGGGTGACGGTGAAGGTGTTCTGGCCCGAGTCGCCAAGGAAGTCGGTCTTCAACAGGGGCACGGTGGCGAGGGTGCCGCCGAGCACGAGCACGGCCAGCAGAAGAGTCACTCCCGAGTGCTTCAGCGTCCAGCTCAGCACCGGCACGTACGCCTTCTGCAGGCGCGAAGGCGGGGCATCCGGAGCTTCGGGGTCGATCGCGTTGCCCTCGGCGTCGCGGACCACCTTGCCGGGCCGCAGGAACCACGACGCCAGCACGGGCACGATCGTCAGCGACACCAGCAGCGACGCGGCCATCGCGATCGTCACGGTCAGCGCGAACGGGCGGAACAGCTCACCGGTGACGTCACCGACGAACGCGATGGGCAGGAACACCGCGACGGAGGTGATCGTGGATGCCGTGATCGCGGCCGCCACCTCGCGCACCGCGCGGATGATCGTGGGGATCTTGTCGGCGTCTCCGACGTAGTGCCGTTTGATGTTCTCGATCACGACGATGGAGTCGTCGACGACGCGGCCGATGGCGATGGTGAGGGCGCCGAGGGTCAGGATGTTCAGGGAGTACCCGAAGGCCTGCAGACCGACGAAGGTGATGAGCACGCTCGTGGGGATCGAGATCGCCGTCACGAGCGTCGAGCGCACCGACATGAGGAACACCAGGATCACCACGACGGCGAAGACGAGGCCCAGAAGGCCCTCCTGCGCGAGCGCCTCGATGGACTGCTGCACGAACGGCGCCTGGTCGAAGACGACGGTGAACGTCGCGCCCTCACCGAGCGAGCTCTCGAGGGCGGGTAGGGCCGCGAGCACTCCGCGCGAGACATCGACGGTGTTGGCGGCGGGGAGCTTGGTGACGGCGATGGTGAGCGCTGGCTGCCCGTCGACGCGCGAGAGCGTCGTGACCGGGTCGGTCTGCAGGGCGACCGTCGCCACGTCGCCGATGGTCGTGCGACCCGCCTGGAACTGCGACGCGTCGCTCGGAACGAGGGGGAGGGCGGTGATCTCGTCGACGCTGGTGAGCTTGGTGCCGGTCTGCACCGTCAGGGTCTGGTCGTTCTGCGTGAGCGAACCACCGGGGAACAGCACGCCGTTGGCGTCGAGGGCGTCGGTGATCGACTGCTGGCTGAATCCCCGCTCGCCGAGCCGGGTGGAATCCGGGGTGATGGTCACGCGCTGCCCGATGCCGCCGACGATCTGCGCCCCGTTGACGCCGTCGACGTCTTCGAGGTCGGGCACGACGCTCGTCTCGAGCGTGGCCTGGGTGGCCTGGGCATCGGTGAAGCCGGTGACCGCCAGCTGGATGACGGGGAAGTCGTCGATGCTCGCCGAGGCGACGGTGGTGTCGGCCGACTCGGGCAGCTGGTCGTTGATGCGCGCGATCGCCGCGAGGATCTTCTGCTGGGCGGCGGCGAGGTCGGTGCCGTAGGTGAACGACGCCGACACGATCGACGAGTTCGTCGTGCTCGTGGCGGTGGTCGACTCGAGCCCCTCGACCCCTCGGATCGCGTTCTCGATGGGCGTCGACACATCGGCCTCGACGACCTCGGGCGAGGCACCGGGATAGGTCGTCACGACCGCGAGCTGGGGGAACTCGATCGAGGGGATGAGCTCCTGCTTGAGACTCGTCAGCGCGAGCCCGCCGAAAATCGCCGCCACGATGGTGACCAGGGCGATGAGGGCGCGGTTCTTCAGGCTCAGAACGGCCAGATACGACACGAAGCACCCTTCGGGGTCGAGTTTCGATACAGAGATGTATCGACAGTAAGTATCACACGGGCCTTCCCCGCGGGATCCGCCCCGATGGCCGCGATGCGCAGAAGGCGGCGTGCGACGCGGGCGGTGACCGACCGCTGATCCCGGACGAGGCCGCCGAGCCCGTGAGGACCGGGCCCCTCAGACGAGCGAGCCGAGCGCGAGACCCGCCGCCGCCGCGAACAACGACCCCGCGAACGAGACCGCGGCGTAGTTCGCCGCGGTGCGTCCGCGGCCTTCCTCGGCGAGCAGCACCGTCGTCACCGCGACGGCGCTGAAGGTCGTGTACCCGCCCAGCAGCCCCGTGCCCACGATCCAGCGCCACGCCTCGTCGCCCGGGAGCATGCTCAGGATGCCGAGCACGAACGCGCCCGAGACGTTCACCGCGAGGATCCCCCAGGGGAAGAGCTCGCCCGTCACGCGTCGCACGGCCGTGTCGAGGAGGAACCGCAGGGCCGCACCGACTCCGCCGGCGAGGGCCACGGCCACGAAGACGAGGGGATTCATCGCTGTCGCCGTCCGCCGCGGCCCCATATCAGGCCGCCCCAGGCCGCCGCGGTCCCCAGCGCCACCGTGCCCACGCCCCACCACAGCATGGCCGGTCCGGCCGCTTCGACGGCGAGCGCACTGTACGTCGTGAACCCACCGAGCACCCCGGTGCCCACGAACAGCTGCACGCGCTGCGCGCGCGCGGATCCCGGCATCCGGGACCTCCAGCCGAACAGCACACCGATCGCGAACGCCCCCACGACGTTGATGATCGGCACCAGAGCCGGGCCGAGGTCGTCGCCGAGTGCCAGGGTGACACCGGCGCGGATCGCCGTGCCGATGGCACCGCCGACGGCGACGAGGACGACGTCACGCCACATGCTCACCGCGCCACCCTACGCCCGTGACCGGCGCGCGCACGTGAGCTCACTCCCCGAGGATCAGACGCCGGATCGCGGCGTCCTTCGACCCGCCCAGTTCCATCGTGCGTCCCTTGCGGTACAGCGAGAAGACGCGGGGGTCGATGTAGCTCGACCGGGCCACGGCGGGAGTGTTGCCCAGCGCCTCGGCGGTCGCGCGCACCGCGGCGATCTCGGCCTTCTTGCGCTCGTTCTTGCCTCCCACCGCGCCGACCTTGGCAAGCGATTCCGCGGCGAGGATCGTGCCGCGCAGCGTGCGGAAGTCCTTCGCGCTGAACGGCCCGCCCGTCAACGAGCGCACGTACGCGTTGACGTCACCGGGCGTGAGCGGAACGCGGCGGCGCCCGCGCGTGTAGCTGAGCAGGGCCGCACGCGAGCGACCCAGCGCCAGTTCCGCGACGAGCGAGGCAAGCTCTTCGTCGTGCAGCGTCAGATCGGCGCGCTTGCCGCTCTTGGCCGGGAACGACAGGCGGATCATGTCGCCCTCGACCGTCGCATCGCGGCGCTGCAGGGTCGTGAGGCCGCGGCTGCCGTTCGTGACGAAGTAGCGGGCGTTGCCGACGCGCGGGGCGACCAGGTCGAGGAAGCGGAACGACACCGCCAGCACCCGCTCGCGGTCCCCTTCGCTGCGGCGCAGCGATTGAGTGACGCGCGCTCGCGCCCGCGGCAGTGACTCGGCCAGTTGGAGGGCGCGGGCGAACTTCCCCTTGTCCTGTCGTTTCGACCAGTCGGCGTGATACGTGTACTGCCGGCGTCCGGCCTCGTCGGTCCCGACGGCCTGGATGTGGGCGTTCGCGTCTCTCGCGATCCACACCTCACGCCACGCGGGAGGGATGACCAGACCCCGCGCACGCTCGGAATCGCGCTCGGGCGCAGCGGCACCCGTGTGATCGACGAACCGGAAGCCCGTGCCCGATCGGACCCGCCGATAGCCCGGGTCTTCGTAGGGGCGTACGCGCAGAAGGCGTGGCATGCGTCAGTGGTCGCGGAGCATGTCGATCAGCTCCGCCTTCTTCTTGCCCGAGTAGCCGGTGAGTCCGAGCTCCTTCGCCCGCGCTCTCAGCTCGGCGACGGTGCGGTCCGCATAGTTCTCGGCCTTCCCGCCCGTCGCCCCCACCGAGCCGCGGCCCCGGGCCGCCGCCGCGTTGGAGATGCGGGCAGCCTTCTCTTTCGAGTCGCCCTGCGCGCGCAGGGCCTCGTAGAGATCGGGGTCTTTCACGCTGCGCGATCCTCGCCGTTCCGGCATGGCCGCCTCCCTCCGTCGGAGCACCGACGCTACGACCCGGCGGGCGCGGGGCCTGTCGGGCTTGACACGGCGCGGCCGAGCGACCGTGTTATCGCGCGCGAGCCTGGCTAACAGCGGGCTCATAGGATCGTCAACCCCGCGCGGTCATCCGAAGGGTGGTGGCACGGTGGAATCAACCACTCGCCCGGTTCCGTGTTTCGACGCGGGCACAGCATCCGCGTCTCGACGTGGACACAGCAAGGAGTCCCCCCATGAACATCTTCCTGATCATCATCATCGTCGCCGCGATCGTCATCGCCGTGGTCAGCGGACTGAGCCAGGCCGCGAACTTCCTGCTCTGGATCGCGATCATCGTCGGCCTCATCGCCCTCATCGTGCTGTTGTTCCGCCTCATCAGCGGCCGCAAGCCCGTCTGACTCGCCGAGGAGCGGCGCGTTTCGGGTGCGCGCCACCCCTCTCCCCCCGGCGGGTTCCCCCGCCCCGGATGCCACGTCCTCGGTGAGGGCGTGGCATCCGTGTTTTCGCGGGGCGGCGCTGCCGTGCGAGCAGCGCCCCTGCGCCATCACCGCATGGGGTCTTGACGAACTCGCGATATATCTCGATACTGTCCCTAACGCGATATATCGCGAGTGAGGAGCACCAGCATGGAGAAATGGATCGTCCATCCCGGCGAGACCCGCGTCATCGACATCGAGTCGCTGCGCGAACTCAAGATCGGCCTCGTCGGCGGACAGGTCGACGTCATCGCGCATGACGAGCCCGACGCGCGCATCGAGGTGCACGGCGTCACCGTCAAAGACCTGCGCATCGAGATGATCGACGGCCGCCTCGAGATCGACCACCCGCAGCTGCGGTGGGACAACTTCCTCGAAGTGTTCCGCAACTTCGGCGCCGGCGGCCCCAAGGCCGAGGTCAGCGTCGCCGTTCCCCGCACGGTCGCCCTCACCCTCGGCGTCGTCAGCGCGAGTGCCCTCGTCTCGGGCCTGCGCACCGACGCCCGCCTCAACACGGTCTCGGGCGACATCATCGTCGACGGCCTCGTCGGCGACGTCACCCTCAACGCCGTCTCGGGCGACGTGCAGGTGCGCGAGCTCGAGGGCGCCCTCAGCGCCAACAGCGTCTCGGGCGACGTGGCCGTCACCGGCGCCGTCACCAAGGCGTCGATCGACACCGTCTCGGGCGCGATGCTCGTCGACTCCACGGGTGCGACCCAGTCGATCAGCCTCAACTCCGTCAACGGCACCGCCACCGTGCGTCTGGATCGCTCGCTGCCCGCGAACTACGTCTCCCGCTCGGTGAGCGGGCGCGTGCAGATCGACGGTCACGTGCGTTCGGGCTCCGGCCCGACCAACTACACCGGCTCGACCGGCACCCTCGCGGGGTCGTTCGTCGACGTGCGAGCGAACACCGTCTCGGGCGAGATCACGGTGCTCCGTCGCGGCATCTCGGGCCTGCGTCCCGAGGAACTCGCCGGAGAGGAGGAGTGGTGATGAGCCCCGTCTTCTCGCACGGCGACCTTCGCCTCTACATCCTGAGCCTGCTCGACGAATCGCCCCGGCACGGATACGACCTCATGCAGGCACTCGGCGAGCGCACCGGCGGCACCTACTCGCCCTCGGCCGGCACCATCTATCCGCGTCTGGCGAAGCTCGAAGAAGAAGGCCTGGTCACCAAGACCGTCGACGGCCGCAAGACGGTCTACGAGATCACCGACGCCGGTCGCGCCGAGGTCGCCTCCCGCGCGGGCGACCTCGAGGGCATCCAGGCGGGGTTGGCCGACAGCGTCCGCCTCATCGCCGACGAGGTCCGCGGCAGCGTGCGCGACGCCATGCGGAGCCTGCGCGCCGACCTCGCCGCCGCCTCCCGTGAGGAACGCGAGCACGCGCAGTCCGCCCCCGTCGACGACGCCCGTTCCCGCAGTCGCGAGCAGCTGTCTCGCGCCGATGCGGCGATCAACGAGTTCCGCGGGCGCGTGCGCTCGGAGCTTCGGGCGCACGTCTCGCGCGGCGGCGAGCTCGCGGCATCCGGAGTCGACGACATCGAGACGGCGCTGCGCCAGGCGTCCGACGCGGTCACCCGCGCCATGCGCGGCTGACCGGTCAGCTCTCCCAGGGCAGTTGCTCCTCGGGGCCGGCCGCCTCGCTCACCGGAACCACCAGCACCGGACGGTTCTGCCGGTGGGTGAGCCGGGCGGCCACGGAGCCCGTGAGGAACTCGCGCAGCGACTCGCCCAACCCCCGCTTCCGCGTTCCGACGACCAGCAGCGAGGCGCCGAGCTCGTCGGCGAGGCCGATCAACGCCAGAGCCGGGTCGCCGATCACCGGGCGCACGCGCCACGGCGTCGGATCGCCCGCGAGGATCTCGGTCGCTGCCCGCTGCACCTCGTCGAGTGCCGCCTTCGCCGCGGCTCCCGCCACATCGACGGTCGACGAGTGCACGTAGCCGTCGGGGTCTTCGAACGCCACGAAGCGGGTGGTGTCGACGTAGGCGATCACCAGTTCTGCCTGGGCGAGCGCTGCGTACCGCGCCGCTTCCCGCACGACTCGGGGGGACTGACCGGGCACGACCCCGGCGATCACCGGGCCGGAAGCCGTGTGCGGGCGAGGGGAGTCGGTCATGCGCGCGGGCCTTTCGTCGGTGCGGCCACGTCGCCGGCATCCCGCCCGACGGCTGGGGAGGAAGGCGCCGTGATATCCTGGGTGTTACTCTTACCGGCTCGGTCCGGAACCGCAATACGCAGGGCCCGAAGCACGGCCCTCGACGTCGATCGTGAGGGGGTCTCGCATGGGGCGTGGCCGTCAGAAGGCGAAGAACACCAAGATCGCCCGTGAGCTGAAGTACGACACCTATTCGGTGAACTACTCGGCTCTCGAGCGCGAACTGGGTGCACCCGAAGCGGGTGAAGACGCGTACGTCGA
This sequence comes from Microbacterium sp. CFBP 8801, assembly GCF_014839455.1. Lineage (NCBI taxonomy): Bacteria > Bacillati > Actinomycetota > Actinomycetes > Micrococcales > Microbacteriaceae > Microbacterium > Microbacterium sp. CFBP 8801. Next base: position 68,501 of record NZ_JACYNU010000008.1, read on the forward strand.
CAAGTGGGCCGACGAGTACAGCGGCACCTACGAAGACGAGAAGGCGTAACGCCCGGGCGTCGTCACCATGTGGCGCCCGTACGGCGCTCCCAGGACTGCTCGATCGTCTCGCCACGCGAGACGATGAAGCCCGCCGGAATCACGAGGATCACCGCTGCGCCCAACAGGAGCAGACCGGCGGTCCAGCCTCCGGTGAGCTCGTGGGTGACTCCGATCGCGAGGGGCATGAGCGCGGCGATGCCGTAGCCCACGCTCTGCACGAGCCCGCTGAGCGCGACCGCCGTGTCATGCGAGCGCGTGCGCAGGCCGAACAGCACCAGCACCATGGGGAACATCAGCGGGGGTAGCCCGATGAGCACGACCCAGAGAGTGGTGGCGAGCGTCGGGGCGAACAGCAGACCGGCGACCCCGGCGAGCCCGGCCCCCACCGCCACGACGTAGAACGGTGCCGTGCTGCGCATCCGCCCGACGAGCAGGGGAACGACGAGCGAGACGGGCAGGCCCATGAACGAGAACAGGGCCAGCAGACTGCCGGCCTCGGCCGGTTCCACGCCCGCGACGTCGATGAGCAGCGGCGGGAGCCACGCGAAGAGGCCGTAAGCGACAGACGAGTTCACCGCGAACGTCGCCACCAGCGCCCACGTCTGCGGCACGCGCACGATGCGCGAGAGCACCGACGCACGCGGGGCCTCGACGATGTCGGCGCGCGACGCGCGGGCGCGCAGGCTCATCGCGATCCACGGCACCACCGCAGCGACGGCCACCACCGCCCACACGAGGAACGATCCGCGCCACCCGACCGCGTCGGCCAGGGGCACCGCGACGAGCGGGGGCGTGAAGGTCGCGACGGCCATGGTCGTGGAGTACACCGTCGTCATCACGCCGATCCGCGTGGGGAAGTACTTCTTGACCACCGCCGGCAGCAGCACGTTCGCGATCCCGACGGCCCCGAAGACCCCCGCGGTCGCCGCCAGCAGGCTGAACGCGTCGACCGCGGCCGCCCGCAGGCCGAGCATGGCGGCGGCGACCACCGCGGCCACCAGCACCAGGCGCTCCAGACCGATCCGTCGCTCGATCGCCGGGGTGACGGTGCCGGCCAGCGCGAACGCCACCGGGGGCGCCATGCCGATGAGGCCCACGATCGCCGCGGGCACGTCGAAGTCGCGCTGGATCGTCGTGAGCAGCGGCGACAGCGACGCCACGGCGATGCGCAGCGTCAACGCGAGCAGAACGATGGCGGCCGCGGCGAGCGCGGCCATCCCCGCCCGGCGCGGGGTCACGACTCCTGGCTGCCCTCGACCCAGGCGAGGTATTCCGGCGACACGGTGCCGGTGACGTACCGGCCGTCGAAGCAGCTCATGTCAAGGTCGACCAGGTCGGTGCCCTCCATGATCGCGGCCTTGAGGTCGTCGACCTCCTGGTAGACAAGGTAGTCGCAGCCGAGCTCTTCGGCGATCTCGGGGATTGTGCGGTTGTGCGCCACGAGCTCTTCCCGCGAGGGCATGTTGATGCCGTACACATGCGGGAAGCGCACGGGAGGAGCGGCCGAGGCGAACGTCACGCTCTTGGCCCCGGCATCCCGTGCCATCTGGATGATCTCGCGGCTCGTCGTGCCGCGCACGATGGAGTCGTCGATGAGCAGGACGTTCTTGCCCTTGAACTCGCTCGACATCGCGTTGAGCTTCTGGCGCACGCTCTTCTTGCGTACCGCCTGGCCCGGCATGATGAACGTGCGGCCGACGTAGCGGTTCTTGTAGAAGCCCTCGCGGTACTCGATGCCGAGCTTGCGGGCCACCTGCATCGCGGCGGGGCGCGAGGAGTCGGGGATCGGCATGACCACGTCGATGGTGCCGGTGGGGGTGTACTTCGCGATCGTGTCGGCCAGGCGCTCACCCATGCGCAGTCGCGCCTCGTAGACCGAGATGCCGTTCATGATCGAGTCGGGTCGGGCGAGGTACACGTACTCGAACGAGCACGGCGCGAGCGTCGACTGCGTCGCGCACTGCTGAGCGTGCAGCGTGCCGTCGAGCGTGATGAACACCGCCTCGCCGGGCTCGACGTCGCGGACGACCTCGAAGCCGGCGTTCTCGAGCACGAGGGATTCGGATGCCACGATCCACTCGTCGCGCGGCTCGCCGCCGGGGACCTCCGGCGCAGGACGCTTGCCGAGGATGAGGGGGCGGATGCCGAACGGGTCGCGGAACGCGAGCAGACCGTAGCCCGCGATGAGGGCGATCGAGGCGTACGAGCCCTCGACGCGCTCGTGCACGCGCCCCACCGCGCGGAACACCTGCGCGGGATCGAGGTCGGGTCCGGTGATCTCGGACTGCAGCTCGGAACCGAGGATGTTCACGAGCAGTTCGGTGTCGCTGCTGGTGTTGAGGTGCCGGCGATCCTTGTGGAAAAGCTCGCCGGTCAGCTCGCGCGTGTTCGTGAGGTTGCCGTTGTGCACGAGCACGATGCCGTAGGGCGCGTTGACGTAGAAGGGCTGCGCCTCTTCTTCGTTCGACGCGGTGCCCTTGGTGGCGTATCGGACGTGGCCGAGGCCGATGTCGCCCAGCAGCGCGCGCATGTCGCGCGTGCGGAACGCCTCGCGCACCTGGCCGCGGGCCTTGTAGATGTGGAAGACGCCGCTGGACTCGGCCGTGGCCATGCCCGTCGAGTCCTGACCCCGGTGCTGCAGGAGCAGAAGCGCGTCGTAGATCTCTTGATTGACCGGGCCCTGCCCGGCCATGCCGACGATGCCGCACATGGGGTGTTAGCTCGCTCCGTTCGCCGGCGCACCGGCATCCGCGTAGGTTCCGACCAGGCGCACGGCGCCTCCGTCGACGCCCTTCGCGCCCTGTTCGAATTCTCCGTCGGGGCGCGCGTCGTCGCGGACGACGCCGACCTGCCACGTGGCGATGCCGTCGGCCTGGAGCGCCGAGATCGTGGCATCCGCAGCCTCCGGCGCGACGACCGCGAGGAAGCCGATGCCGAGGTTCCACGTGCCCTCGGTCGCGGTCAGCTCGAGCCCACCCATGTCGGCCAGCACGCGGAACACCGGCGACGGGCTCCACGTCGAGCGGTCGACGTCGACCCACGTGTTCTGCGGCAGCACGCGCGCGAGGTTGGCGGCGATGCCGCCGCCGGTCACGTGGCTGAGGGAGTGGATGCCGGAACCCGTGGCCGCGTCGTCGAGCAGGCGCAGGAGCGGCGAGGTGTACAGGCGCGTGGGCTCGAGGAGCGCTTCGCCCCACGTGCCGCCGAGCTCGGCCGACGCCGCGCCGTACGCGATGCCCGCGCCGGTGATGATGTGGCGGACGAGCGAGTAGCCGTTGGAGTGCAGACCGCTCGAGGCGAGGGCCAGCACGACGTCGCCGCTGCGCACGCGGTCGGCGCCGAGGATGCGGTCGGCCTCGACCACGCCGGTCGCCGCCCCCGCCACGTCGTAGTCGTCGATGCCGAGCAGGCCCGGGTGCTCCGCGGTCTCGCCGCCGACGAGCGCGGTGCCCGTCATGGCGCAGCCGCGCGCGATACCCGCGACGATGTCGGCGATGCGCTGCGGCACGACCTTGCCGCAGGCGATGTAGTCGGTCATGAAGAGCGGGCGGGCACCGACCACGACGATGTCGTCGACGACCATGCCGACGAGGTCTTCGCCGATCGTGTCGTGCTTGTCGATGGCCTGCGCGATCGCGACCTTCGTGCCGACGCCGTCGGTGCTGGTCGCGAGCAGGGGACGCGCGTAATCGCGCAACGCGGAAGCGTCGAAGAGACCGGCGAATCCGCCGACCCCACCGAGCACCTCGGGCCCGTGCGTGCGGCGCACGGCCGACTTCATCAGTTCGACGGCGAGGTCTCCGGCGGCGGTATCGACGCCTGCGGCGGAGTATGGGTTTTCGTGGGGAGCGGAAGCCACCGGAACAGACTACCCGGGGTGGACACGCGCGGGTGTCCAGTGCGGCGCGGCGGGGGTGTGGGACGGGTGGGTGGGGGCCGTGGCGTGGGGTCTCGTGACGAGCGGAGGGGCCCCACCGCCGGGCGACCGCGCACACGGGCCCCACCCCCGATCCTCGGGTGCGCCGCGCGCAAGGCCCGTCCGCCCCCGATCTCGCGTCCTACAATGACGCCATGACGGGCGGCCAGCCGCAGTGGACGATCCGCGAGGACGCGGCGCAACCGGTGCTCGTCGCGCTCTTCCTTCGCCAGGTTCTCGGCATCCGGTCCCCCGAGGAACTGCCCGCTCTGCGGCGCGTTCCGCCGTCGACGGTCGGGGAACGCACGGATGCCGCGCAGTCCCAGCTCGAGCGGGAGTGGCGCGAGTACTGGGCGATGACGGTCGAGCCGCAGGCGCACCCCTCCCCCGTGCCGCTCGAACTGGTCGACGGGTTCGAGACGCTCGTCGCGCTTCCCGTGGAGGGTGCCGATGCCCTGCGGCAGGAGATCGTCACCCATGCCGACGACGCCGTCGACTACGCCCGTCATGCCCACGACCGGTACTCCCGCGAGGCGGCGGCGCGTCCGGGGGTGTCGTACCGGGCCTATGCCAGTGCGATCGCGGCGCACGAACGCGTCGTCGGACGCCGCGCGCACTCGTTCGAACTGAACGTGCAGGTGCTCCCGCTGACTCAGCGCGGGGTGTGGTGGATCGGCTCGCTCACCGTGGCGGTGACCGACGGGCTGCGGGGGGACGTCGCGGCATTCGACACCGCGATCCACCCGATCATCGCGGAACTGGCCTGATCAGGCCCCGTGCCGCTCGTGGTCGACGATGACCTGACGCGTACGGCTGCCCACGGTGCGCTCGAAGATCAACGCGACGACGGCCCCGACGGTGCACCCGACGACGATGCAGATGAGCGCCGTGAAGCCGAACACCTGAAGCTCCGAGTACACCACCTGCGTGTACGGGCTCATGCCGCTGCCCTGGATGGCGAAGGTCAAAATGAGCGCGACCAGGATGCCGATGAAGGCCCCCGCCGCGAGGAAGACACCGTACTTGGGTGCGCGGCGCACGCTGACCGTCTCGATGTCATCGCGCACGGGAGACGGTCGTTCGGGGGCGGGCTGCTCGGCCATGTCCCTATTCTCCCACCGCGGCGCGTCGGACGGGTCGCGCATGCCTCGCCGACGTGACACCGCGTGGCGCACGGCCTGCGGCGCACCACCCGGGCCGCACGGGTACGTCGACCGGGCCCCGCGTCAGCGCGCGAGCGCGCGCGGGGGCGCCGTCGAGCCGCGCACGATGAGCTGCGACGGCAGCACGGTCTCGCCGATCGACGCCGCGCCCACCATCGCCTGCAGCAGCAGGTCGACCGCGAGGGCGCCGGAGCGCGCGATGGGCATGCGCACCGTCGTGAGGCTGGGCGTGACCGCACCGGCGAGGTCGATGTCGTCGATGCCGACGATACTGACGTCGTCGGGGCACACACGGCCGAGCTCGGCCATGCCCGCCTCGAGGCCCAGGGCGACCAGGTCGTTGTAGGCGATCACGGCGGTGGCGCCGCTGGCCGCGGCGGCGGCAGCGCCCGCGCGTCCGCCCTGAATGGAGGCTGCGTGGTGGCTCAATCTCGACAGGCGGATGCCGAAGCGTTCGCAGGCGCGAGCCACGGCGCCGGCCCGCTGTTCGTCGGCCCATGAGCCGTGCGGCCCCGACGCGTACGCGACATGGTCGTGGCCGAGGGCCGACAGGTGCTCCACCGCCTGCGTCGGTCCTCGCTCGGCATCCATCACCACGCACGGGGCACCGGCGAGGACGCGGTTGATGACGACGTGCGGAGTGTCGCCGACCAGCGAGAGGACCTCGGCCTCGGGCAGTCGCGGCGAGCACAGCAGCAGACCGTCCGTGCGGCCCGCGAGCTCGATCGATTCCCGTTCGCGGCGCAGGTCTTCGTCGGCATCGAACAGCACGATGCGGTGACGACCGTGCCACGCCTGGCCCTGGATGGCTTTGAGCAGGGTGGCGTACACGGGGTTGGCCGCGTCGGGGACGACCACCGCGATCGTGCGGGTGCCCGTGGCCACCTGGGGGGTGGCGTAGCCCAGCTCGACCGCGGCGCGCCGAACACGGTCCAGCGTGGCGGGGGCGAGGCGGTCGGGTTCGCCGAAGGCGCGCGACGCGGTGGCGATCGACACGCCCGCGTGCCGTGCCACCTCCGTGAGGTTCGCCGCCATGTCCACCCCCTTAGCTCTGTCGTCCCATCATCGGGCATGCGGTCGTGAAAAAGATTGACAAGTTTGTACAAACACAGCACACTGCTTTCATGCCGATCATCGACGATCCCCTCATGGCGAGCCTTCCCGCGTCGCGGGGAGCCCGCGCGTGACCGCCCGACTGCGCCGGGACGCGTCGACCTCGACGGCCTCCCTGCCCGATGCCCCCGCCACCGCCGGGATCGTCCACCTGGGCCTCGGCAGCTTCCACCGCGCCCACCAGGCCGTCTACACCGCCGCCGCATTGCGCGCGACGGGCGGCGACTGGGGCATCGTCGGCGTCGCCTCGCGCTCGCGCCGCGTCGTCGACGCCCTGCACGCTCAAGACCACCTGTACACCGTCGCGACGATCTCGCCCACCGGCACCACGCTCGAGATCCCGGGGGCGCACACCGATTCGTACGTCGCCGCCGACGACCCGGCGCGCGTCGTCGCCGACCTCGCCGATCCCCGCATCCGCATCGCCACCCTCACGGTGACCGAGAACGGATACAGCTACTCGCCCTCGACGCAGCGCCTCGATGTCGACGACCCGATCGTCGCGGCCGACCTGCGCGGCGGCGACCCCCGATCGAGCATCGGGCAGCTCGCCCGCGGCCTTCAACGCCGCGCCGCGGCCGGAGGGGAGCCGATGTCGATCCTCAGCTGCGACAACCTGCTCTCGAACGGCTCCCACACCGAGAAGCTCGTCCGCGCCTTCCTGCAGGAGCTGCCGGATGCCGAGGGCGCCGACGCACTGACCTACCTCGACCGCGCGGTGAGCTTCCCCTCGAGCATGGTCGACCGGATCGTCCCCGCCACCACCCCGGAGTTCGCCGATCGCGTGGCCGGCCTGCTGGGCGTCCGCGACGACGTACCCGTCCCCGCCGAGCCGTTCACGATGTGGGCGATCGAAGACCGCTTCGCCGGCGGCCGACCCGCGTGGGAGGCCGGTGGCGCCGTCTTCACCGACGAGGTCGGCGCCTACGAGCAGCTCAAGGTGCGCCTGCTCAACGGCACGCACTCGCTCATCGCCTACCTCGGCGCGCTGCGCGGCGTGCCCACGATCCCGGATGCCATCGCCCTCACCGACGTCGAGGCCGCCGCCGCGGCCGTCCTGCGGCACGAGTACGAGCCGTCCGTGACCGCGCCCCGGGGTGTCGACATCGAGCAGTACGAGCGCGAGCTCTTCTCCCGCTGGGGCAACAGCGCGCTGGGGCACCGCACGAGCCAGGTCGGCTCCGACGGATCGGTCAAGCTCGGCCAGCGCATCCCCGGCCCGGTGCGGCACGCCCTCGATGGTGGCGGGTTCCCGCACCTGATCGCGCTCACCGTCGCGGCCTACCTGGCCTGCATCGCCCCGCCCGCCGGCTTCGATCCCGGTCCGCACGCGGCGGCCATGACCGACCCCGCACGCGCGCGTCTGACCGCGGGCCCCGCGCGCCGCGGCCGCGACCTCGCCGCCCGCGCCATCGTCGACCTGCACCTGTTCGGCGAGGACCTCGCCCATCGCACGGCGTTCGTCGATCGGGTCGGCGACCTGCTCGACACCATCGTGCAGCGCGGCGTCGACAGTGCGATCGCCGACGCCCTCGCGGCATCCGACGCCCTTGCACCGACCACCCCCTGACCACCCGGCGCTCTGCGGAGCGCATCGACACGAAGGAGACGCGATGAAGCTTCTCGCAATCCACGGCGCAGAAGACATCCGCTGGGAAGACCGACCGTCACCGGAACCCGGTGCGGGGCAAGTGCGCCTGCGCGTGCGGTACGTGGGCATCTGCGGATCGGACCTGCACTACTACTTCCACGGCAAGAACGGTGAGTACGCCGTCCGTGAGCCCCTGACACCCGGTCACGAGCTGTCGGCCGAGGTCGACCTCGACCCCTCCGGGCGCCTCGCCCCGGGCACGCCGGTCACGGTGCACCCCGCGCGATTCGGACCGTCCGTCGAGGGCTTGGAGGACCGCCCCCACCTGCGGCCCGGGGGCGACTACCTCGGCAGCGCCGCGGGCTTCCCCCACCGCCAGGGTGGGGCGGCCGAGCTGATCGTCGTCGAGGACCACATGGTGCGCGTGCTGCCCGAGGGGCTGACCCTGGAGCGGGCGGCCCTGGCGGAACCCCTCGCCGTCGCGATCCACGCCGTGAGCGTGGCCGGCGACCTCGCCGGTCGACGCGCCCTGGTCATCGGCTCCGGCCCCATCGGCCTGCTCGTCGTCGCCGCCGCCGTGAACGCGGGCGCCGCGGTCGTGGGCGCCAGCGACGTGCGACCCGAGCCCCTCGAGCGAGCCCGCGCCCTCGGCGCCGAAGAGACGTTCCTCGTCGGCACCGACGCGATCGCGCCCGAGTCGTTCGACGTCGTCTTCGAGTGCTCCGGCGTGGGCGTCGCCCTGACCCAGGCGATCCGCGCGGCCCGCCGGGCGGGCACCGTCGTGCAGGTCGGCATGCTCCCCGACGCCGAGATCGGGGTGAACCTCGCGCCGATGCTCGCCAAGGAGCTCACCCTGCGCGGCGCGTTCCGCTTCTCGACCGAGATCGACGACGCCATCGACCTCCTCGCATCCACCGATGCCCTCGACGCCGTCGTCTCGCACGTCATCCCCGCCACCGACGCGGTCGCCGCGTTCGCCACGGCGCGCGACTCCTCGGCATCCGCCAAGGTCCTGCTCTCCCTCTGACACCCGACCCGTCACCATTACAAAGGAGTAATCCGATGAGCAACTCTTCCGCCCCCGGCGTCGACGCCTCGACGTCACCGCCCGTCGTCAAGAGGTCGACCGGCGATCTCGCCCGCGCCGCCGTCTCGGGGTGGCTCGGCACCGCGCTGGAGTTCATGGACTTCCAGCTGTACTCGCTGGCCGCGGCCCTCGTCTTCAGCCAGATCTTCTTCGCCGGAGGGGATGCCGCCATGGCGGTCGTGCTCGCCATGGCGACCTACGGCGTGGGCTACGTGGCCCGCCCGGTCGGCGCGTTCTTCTTCGCCCGCATCGGCGACAAGATCGGCCGCAAGCAGGTGCTGTTCTACACGATCCTGCTCATGGGTGCGGCGACCACCCTCATCGGCGTCCTGCCGACGTACGAGCAGGTCGGCATCCTGGCTCCGATCCTGCTGGTGATCCTGCGCCTCGCCCAGGGCTTCGGCGCGGGAGCGGAGATCTCGGGTGCGGGCGTCATGCTCGCCGAGTACGCCCCCGACAACCGCCGCGGCGTCGTCGCCTCGCTCGTCGCCCTCGGCACCAACTGCGGCACCCTGTTCGCCTCCGGCATCTGGGCGATCCTGCTCGCCGTGATGATGGAGAGCGACGTCATCGCGTGGGGCTGGCGCATCCCCTTCATCGGCAGCGCCATCATCATGCTCTTCGCCCTGTGGGTGCGCTTCAACCTCAAGGAGAGCCCGGTCTTCGAGGAGCGCACCGACGTCGTCGACGGCAAGGCGCTCTCGCGCGCCGAGCTGCAGAAGGTCGCCACCGAGACCAACGACGTGCGCACGCTCGAGTCGCTGCAGAAGAAGCCGATCAAGGCCGTCCTCGTGTCGTTCTTCCTGCGGTTCGGTCAGGCCGGCAACTCCGGCATCGTGCAGACCTACCTCATCTCGTTCATCACCATCACCCTCGCCATCTCGAAAGAGGTCGGCCCCGAGATCGTGATCGTGTCGTCGCTGATCGGCTTCATCACGATCCCGCTCGTCGGGTGGCTCGGCGACAAGGTGGGTCGCCGCCGGATGTACATCGTGATGTCGGCGCTGTCGCTCGTGCTGATCGTCCCGACCCTGCTGCTGATCAACTCCCGTGAGGTGGGCTGGATCTTCGTCGGCTACGCGCTGATCCACAACATCTCGGTGCTGGGTCTGGCATCCATGGAGAACATCTCGATCCCCGAGATCTTCGGTGCCCGCAACCGATACACCCTCACCGCCGTCGTCCGCGAGATCGCGGCCATCATCGCCACCGGCATCGGCCCGGTCGTCGCTGCCGCCTGGGTGGCCGCCGTGACGGGCAGCATCATCCCGATCATGGTGCTGATGGGCATCTTCACCGCCTCGGCTCTGGTGGCCGCGCTCGTGGCACCCGAGTGGACCGGTCGCGACCTGCGGGATCCCCGCCCCGCGATGTGATCCCGCGCGGGCCCGCCCTTGTCGCGGGCCCGCTCCCGGGCGGGCTCGTGACGGCGAGCCCGCCCGTTCGCCGCCCCCTCCCCTCTCGACCAGAAAGACCCCGCATGAGCATCGCCACCGTCGACGTCATCGTCACGAGCCCCGGCCGCAACTTCGTCACCCTCAAGGTCACCACGTCCGACGGCGTCGTCGGATGGGGGGATGCCACCCTCAACGGCCGCGAGCTGTCGGTGGCGTCGTACCTCTCGGACCACCTCGCGTCGATGCTCATCGGCCGCGACGAGGACCGCATCGAGGACACCTGGCAGTACCTCTACCGGGGTGCCTACTGGCGCCGCGGCCCCGTCACGATGGCCGCGATCGCCGCGGTCGACATGGCGCTGTGGGACATCAAGGCCAAGAAGGCCGGGATGCCGCTGTACCAGCTGCTCGGAGGGGCGAGCCGCGACGGCGTGCGCGTCTACGCGCACGCCTCGGGCACCGACTTCGCGGCCCTCTCGAACGCCATCACCGGCTACCGCGAGCTCGGCTTCACGGCCGTGCGCGTGCAGACCGGCGTTCCCGGGCTCGGCCAGATCTACGGCGTCTCGGCCGCCGGCCCCGGTGTGCGCTACGACTACGAGCCGGCGAAGCGCTCCGGCGACCGGCCGGCCGAGGAGACCTGGGACACCCGTCAGTACCTGAACCACATGCCCGGGGTCTTCTCGCAGATCCGCGAGGAGTTCGGCACCGACCTGCGCATCCTGCACGACGGCCACCACCGCATGTCGCCGATCGAGGCCGCGCGCTTCGCGAAGGACATCGAGCCCTACGACCTCTTCTGGCTCGAGGACGCCACCCCCGGCGAGGATCAGACGGCACTGCGCCTCATCCGCCAGCACTCCACCACCCCGCTCGCGATCGGCGAGGTGTTCAACACCGTCTACGACTACCAGACGCTCATCACCGAGCGCCTGATCGACTACGTCCGCTCGGCCGTCACCCACACCGGCGGCATCACCGCGATGAAGAAGCTGCTCGACTTCGCCGCGATCTACGGCATCCGCTCCGGCATCCACGGCCCCACCGACATCTCGCCCGTCGGCATGGCGGCGGCGCTGCACCTGGATCTCGCGATCCACAACTTCGGCATCCAGGAGTACATGCCGCACAACGAGCAGACGCTCGAGGTGTTCCAGACCTCCTTCACCTTCGACCGGGGCTTCCTGCACCCGGGAGACCAGCCGGGCCTCGGCGTCGAACTCGACGAGGAGGCCGCCGGTGCGTTCGAGTACACGAAGGCCTACCTGCCGGTGAACCGCCTGCTGGATGGGACCGTCCATGACTGGTGAGCTCCCCACCCGCACGGTCTCGTCGAAGCTCGTCGTGGTCGCCCGCGCGTCCGCGGCCTCGGACTACGCACCGGTGCTCGCAGCCCTCGCCGAGGCGGGGGTGCAGAGCGTCGAGCTGACCCTCACGACGCCGGGCACGTTCGACGCCCTCGCCGAGCTGCGCGGGTCGTTCGACGGCAACCTCGGCATCGGCACGGTCACGAACCTCGACCAGCTCGAGCGCGCGATCGCCGTCGGCGCCGACTACGTCGTCACCCCGATCACCTCGACCGCCCTGGTCGAGCACGCGGTCGCCGCCGGCATGCCGATCGTGCCGGGAGGGCTCACTCCCACCGAACTGTTCGCCTCGTGGTCGGCGGGCGCCTCGGCGGTCAAGGTGTTCCCGGCCGGCCAGGTCGGCCCCGGCTACCTGAAGGATCTGCGCGGACCGTTCCCCGACATCGCCGTCGTCCCCTCGGGAGGGGTGGATGCCGACAGCGCGGCCGCGTGGCTCGCGGCGGGCGCGGTGGCGGTCAGCGTCGGCGGACCTCTGCTCGGCGATGCGTTCCGCGGTGGCGACCTGGGCGCGTTGCGCACGAGGGCCGAGCGGTTCGTCGCAGTCTGCGCAGGGGTCTCGGCGTGAGCGGCGCCTCCCCGGCGGTTCGGGCCTGCGCCGCCACCTCGGCGGTCGGCCGTTCCGGAATCGCGCGCGCGGCTTCGGGGTCGGCCTGCGATGAGAGGGACGGCTCGTGACCCGCGTCGTCACCCTCGGCGAGACCATGGCGCTCGCCCGCACGACCGAGATCGGGTCGCTCCGCCATGCCGCGGGCCTCGCGCTCGGCATCGGTGGGGCCGAGAGCAACGTCGCCGTCGGGTTGCGGCGCCTCGGGGTCGACACCTCCTGGCTCGGCCGCGTGGGCGATGATCCCCTCGGCGAGCGCATCGCGCGCGAGTTGCGCGGCGAGGGCCTCGACGTGCACGCGCTCGTCGACACCGATGCGCCCACGGGCCTCATGCTGAAGGAGCGTCCCTCCGCGGCATCCACCGCCGTCCACTACTACCGACGCGGTTCGGCCGGCTCGCGCCTCGCCCCCGGCGACCTCCCGGAGCGATGGATCGAGGATGCCGACCTGCTCCACGTCACGGGCATCACGCCGCTGCTGTCGGCCACGGCGCACGACACGGTGCTCGCCGCCGTCGATCGTGCCCGCGCCGCGGGTGTGCCGGTGAGCTTCGACGTGAACTACCGCTCCGCGCTGGCCGCCCCCGACGTCGCCGGGCCGATCCTGCGCGAGATCGCCGAGCGTTCGACGCTCGTGTTCGGCGGGGTCGAGGAGTTCGCCCTGCTGACCCCGGATGCCGCCGACTCCCTGCTCACGGCGGGCGTCGAGCAGGTGGTGGTCAAGCGCGGTCCCGCGGGGGCGGCGGTGTTCACCTCCGCGGGCGTCACCGAGGCGCTCGGCTTCGTCATCGACCCCCTCGACACCGTCGGCGCCGGAGACGCGTTCGTCGCCGGCTACCTCAGCGCCCACCTCGAGGGACTCGACGTCGCCGACACGCTCGTGCGCGCCAACGCCTGCGGGGCGATGGCGTGCCTCGTACCCGGCGACTGGGAGGCGGCCCCGACCCGCCGCGACCTGGTGCGGTTCCTCGCCGGCGGCGGCGACCCGGTCCGGCGCTGACGAGGCGCTCCGCGAGGACGCATCCGTTCGTCGAGACCGCACGTGTTCGTCCGCAATAGCGTGCGGCCTCGGCGAACGAGTGCGGTCTCGGCGCCCACCGGCGGCGTCCCGGCGCGAGCGGGGGGCGGGCGGGCGGGCGCGCCTAGGGCCGCAGCGGCAGCAGCGCGCTGATGTCGGCTCGCACGCCGGAGGCGACGATGCGGCCGGCGGTCACGGCATCCGCCCAGTGCTCCCGACCGGTGGCGACGGCGATCCAGGTGGCGGCGTCGGTCTCGACGACGTTGGGCGGGGTGCCGCGCGTGTGGCGGGGGCCCTCGATCACCTGCACCGCACCGAAGGGCGGTACGCGCATCTCGACGGAGTTGCCGGGAGCCTTCTCGACCAGGAGCTGCAGCAGGTAGCGCACGGCGGTGGCCGTCGCCGTGCGCGGGGCGTCACCCGCGGCCACGGCCGCGAGCGCCGCGCGGCCGTCACCGGTCTCGATTCGGCGGGGAGGCATGCCTCCACGGTACCCGCGCCGCCTACCCCGGGTCGCCCGGGTCGCCCATCCCCGGGTCCCCCCAGTTGAGTGTCCGGGACACGCCGCATCGCCTCGAGCGGATGCGGCATGTCGTGGACACTCAACGGCGAAAGGCCCCGCTCGGTAGGCTGGCCGAGTGAGAATCCTGGTCCTCGGTTCGGGCGCGCGCGAGCACGCCATCATCCTCGCGCTGCGTTCCGAAGAGGCCTCGCACGCCATCTTCGCCGCGCCCGGCAACGCCGGCATCGCCCGCGAGGCCCACCTCGTCGACCTCGACCCGCTCGACCCGGCCGCCGTGCTGGTGTTCGCCAAAGCCGAGGCCATCGATCTCGTCGTCGTGGGACCCGAGGCACCGCTGGTCGCCGGTGTCGCCGATCCGCTGCGCGCGCACGGCATCCCCGTGTTCGGTCCGGGCAAGGCCGCGGCCCAGCTCGAGGGGTCGAAGACGTACGCGAAGCGGATCATGGATGCCGCGGGCGTGCCCACCGGACGCTCGGCGCGCGCGCACGACCTCGCCACCGTCGAGACCGCCCTCGACGAGTACGGCGCCCCGTACGTGGTGAAGGCCGACGGACTGGCCGCGGGCAAGGGCGTCATCGTCACCTCCGACCGCGAGGCCGCCCTCGCCCACGCCGAGACCTACCTGCCCACCGGTGCGGTGCTGATCGAGGAGTTCCTGTCGGGCCCCGAGGTGTCGCTGTTCTTCCTCAGCGACGGCGATCGCGTCGCGCCCCTCAGCCCCGCCCAGGACTTCAAGCGCCTGCGCGACGGCGACGAGGGTCCGAACACCGGCGGCATGGGGGCGTACTCCCCCCTCCCCTGGCTGTCGGAACGCTTCGGCGGCGAGACCGAGTTCGTCGACCACGTGACGCGCGCGATCGCGGAGCCCGTGATCCGGCAGATGGATGCCGAGGGCACCCCGTTCATCGGCCTGCTCTACGCCGGTCTCATCCTCACCGAGCAGGGCGTGAAGGTCATCGAGTTCAACGCCCGCTTCGGCGATCCCGAGACGCAGGTCGTGCTCCCGCGCCTGGTCGACCCGCTGTCGCGCCTGCTGCTGGCGGCGGCCTCGGGCACGCTCGGCAACGAGCCCCGCCCGGCCTTCGCCGACGCGACCGCCGTCACCGTGGTGCTCGCGAGCGAGGGCTACCCCGAGGCGCCGCTGACCGGTCGCGTGCTGACGGGCATCGACGAGGCCGAAGAGGTCGACGGCGTGCACGTGACCCACGCGGCGACGGCGCTCCGCGACGGCGAGCTCATCGCCACGGGCGGGCGCGTGCTCAGCGTCGTCGCCACCGGCTCCACGTTCGGCGAGGCGCGCACCGCGGCCTACGCCGGGCTCGAGCGCATCGGCCTCGAGGGCGGGCAGTACCGCACCGACATCGCCGCGCGCGTCGTCGAGGCCTGACGCCGGGAGTCCCGGCGCTGAGCGGCCCGGACACTCCGGCCAGAAACCTCCCCCGACACGGCGACGCGCCGGATGGCGTCACACCAGAACGGTCACCGTCGGGCCGGCGTCCACGAGCACGGCCTCACCACTCGCGCGCCGAGGCTGTTCGGTGACCAGGTCGACCGCGGCCCGAGCGACGTCGTCAACAGTGGTCAACCGCCCGCTGGGCGCGAACCCGGCCGCGAAACCTGCTTTGTCGTCGGCCGCGCCGCCGGTGAGACGGTCGACCATCGGGGTGTCGATCACCCACGGGCACAGGGTCAGCACGTCGATACCCGCCTCGGCCAGCAAGGGAGCGGCGCTCCGGCCGGCGGCCACGACGCCCGCCTTGGCGGCCGCGTAGGGAACGGCGATCGCCACGGGAAGCACCGTGCCGACGAACGAGGCGGTGTTGACGATCACGCCCCCGCGGCGCATGTGCGACGAGGCGTGGTGGAGTCCCGACAGCACGCTGGTGAGGTTGGCATCCACGACCTCGCGGAGAGCCTCGGCGGTCCACGAGTCCATCGACCCGATGGGCCCCTCGGTGCCCGCGTTCGAGAACCAGTAGTCGATCGGCGCCTCGGATGCCGCGTCCCTGGCGAGAGCGGCCACGTCGGCGTCGCGCGTGACGTCGGCGACGACGAAGCGCGCGTCTCCCCCCGCGTCGATGATCGCCTGCACGACGTCGGCGCCCCGGTCGAGATCGCGTCCGGAGACGACGATGCGCGCGCCGGCGGCGGCGAGGTGGCGGGCGATGGCGGCGCCGATGCCGCTGGTGGCACCGGTGACGACGGCGGTGCGTCCGGAGAGAGAGGTCATGGAGTGTCCTTTGCTGGTGTGAGGAGGGAGGGGGGAGGTCAGCGGCGGCGCGCCGCGAGCATCTGCTCGACGTCGTCGACGAGCCCGGGGGCGCCGGGCGCGACCGCGATCGCGTCGCCGATACGGCGGGCGCGGGCCGCGTAGCCGTCGTCGGCGAGGATGCGCTGGACGGCCGCGCGGACGGCATCCGGAGTCGGACGCCCGGTGCGCAGATTGACGCCCACCCGGGCGTGCTGCACGCGCGCGGAGGTCTCGACCTTGTCTTCCGAGTCGCCGGCGATCACGATCGGCACGCCGTGGCGCATCGCGTGGTGAAGGCCCCCGTAGCCGCCGTTGGTCACCAGCACACTCGTGCGGGCGAGCAGGTCGTCGTAGGGCAGGTAGCTCGCGGCGAAGGCGTTGTCGGGGAGGGCGGGCAGGGTCTCGACGTCGCGCCCGCCGGTGGTCACGGCCACCTGCACGGGCAGGTCGGCCAGGGCCGTGAGCGTCGGCTCGATCACCTCGGTGTAGTCGGTGTTCGCGACCGTCCCCTGCGTGACGTGCACGAGCGGCAGGGTCGGGTCGAGGTCGTCGAACCACTCCGGGGTCGCAACGGGGTGGGCGGCGGCGGATGCCATGGGGCCGTAGAACCGGAGGGCGGCCGGGGCGTCGCTCCGGGCGTACTCGAACTCCTGCACCGTGAACTGCGCGAGCAGGTCGCTGCGCGAGAGGACGTCCATGAAGAACGCGCCGTTCAGGGGCGGCGCACCGACGTCCGCGAGGAAACGGTCGAGTGAGCGGTGCACGGGACGCAGCACCGTCTTGGCCGTCACCCCGAGCACGCCGTTGCGCAGGCGGTTGAGCGTGGGGTGGCGGAGCGGCGTGATGCCGAGTCCGTACGGGGCCGTGTCGCGGCTCGAGAAACCCGCCGGCCCGATGCCGCACATCACCGTGAGGGGGCGCTGAGAGCGCGTTCGCGCGAACAAGGTCTGCACGCCGAGGAAGGTCATGTCGTGCAGCACCACATCGGCGGGTTCGTCGCGCAGGATCTGCTCGAGGGCGGTCGCCGCCGGAGAGGCGGGATCGACGAACGCGCGCTCGACCCCGCGGTTGATGGTCGCGAGTCCGCGGTCGCGTTCGTCGGCTCCGATCCCGTCGAGCGTGTCCGCCTCGGCGGGAAGGGGGAGGAACAGGATGCCGGCCTGCTCCACCATCCGCCGGTACCGCGACCCGGTGAGCAGGCGCACGCGCCACCCGCGACGCTGCAGTTCCTGCGCGACGACGAGGAGCGGGCCGACGTGGCCTGTGGCGGGCATGCTGCACAGCAGGGCGGAGGGTGTCATGTCTGCGTCTTTCGAGGATGACCCTGTCCGCCGAGGGGCGGGGGTCTAGGCGAGGTTGTCGGAAAGGTGGACGAGTTGCGCGGTCAGCCAGGTGCGGTAGGCGGCGACGTCCCACCCGCGGGCCACGGTGAGGTGCGTCCACGGATCGGGGCCGGTGAGCAGCCCCAGGACGTCGGCGGCGAGGGCGACCTGGTCGACGCGGATGCGGTCGCGCTGCAGGAACCAGCCCGCGGCGATCGTCATGTCGCGGTGGCGGCGCATCTCGAGGTCGAGGTACGCGGCGCGCGCCTCGGGGTCGCTGTCGGCGGCGGCGACCATCGCGCGCACGATGGCCGCCGAGCGCTGATTGGCGTCGATGAGGAACTCCACGTACCGCGCGATCGCGGTGTCGGTGTCGGGCTCGCCCATGATCGCGACGAGCTCGGGGCGCTCGGCGAGCGAGTGCCGCCCCTCGTCTCCCGCGAACGTGCGCTCGAACGCCGCGATGAGCAGAGCGTGCTTGGGTCCGTTCAGGTGCACCGTGGGCACCGACACCCCCGCCTCTGCCGCGATCGCCTTGATCGAGGTGGCGACGTACCCGTCGCGTACGAACAGCCGGGCCGCCGCCTCGACGATCGTCGCGCGGGTCTCGGCGGCGTCGGCCTGCCGTCGGGGAGAGTGGTAGCTACGGGGCACGGGAGAACGCTACTTCGCCGCCGCGACCGTCGACCGCGTGATCACGAGCCCCGCGACGATCTGCGCGCCCGTGGAGACGAAGTACATCGCGTTCGACAGCACCTCGATGGTGCTCACGTTGAGGACGACGCCGAGAGCGAAGCCGACGAGGGCCAGCACCAGGACGGCCCAGCGTGCTGCGCCCGTCAGAACCCCGGCGCGGACGATGACGATGCCGCCGACCAGCAGGGCGATGCCCTGCGCCGCGCTCATGGCGAACAGGAACGCGATCGCCCCATCGGTGAACACGGCGGACGGCAGCAGGTAGGCCGTGACGAGGTACATGCTCTGGTTCGCGAGGAACAGAGCCCCGAAACCGAGAAGGGCGACCTTGCCCACGAGAGACGAGCCGACGGCGCCCTCTCCGTCGCCTCGGCCCAGCGCCAGCGGGACCATCGCCGCGACGTGGGCGAGCGTGCTCGCGAGGAAGAGCACCCAGAAGGCGGTCGCCGGCCCGGACTCGGTGACGACGTCGGCGGTGAGCTCGATGGCGGTCGCCGCGGTGAGCAGCGCGCCGCCGCCGACGATCAGGATGCCGGCGGTTCGGGCCCACCGCGCGCGGGTGCCGGTCGTCGCGGCGTCGCTCTCGACGGCGGTGCGGGTGGCGGAGTGCGGGGCAGAGGTGATCATGGATGCTCCTGCGAGTGACCGGGATCGGACGGCGGCTCGTTTTGACTATAGCGGCGTATAACTGAATATGGAACCGCCCGCCACGACTCACCGCCGATCACGTCGCGGGTGCCCAGCGGAGGAGCCGTGACGAGCGGAGGACCGCCGGACCGGCATCCGTCCTCCCTCCGCCCCAGCTCCTCCCCTCGTCACCGCCGCGAGCGCCCGAACCCTGAGCGCGAACGACGAACGCCGCCGCCCCGCGGGGGACGACGGCGTTCGCGCGTCGGACGTTACTCGCCCGCGGTGACGGGGGCAGCCTGCGCGGCAGGCTCGGCCTCGCGCGGGGCACCGTGCGGGCGGATCATCGACGGGCGACGCATGAACAGCACGGCGACCAGGCCGACTGCGATCACGATGATCGGCAGCAGCAGCGATTGCCCCATCGCCGCCGAGAAGCCATCGACCACCTGCGGCGGAAGCGTGCCGCCGCCGAAGCTCGCCCCGGCATCCGCGGCCCCCGGCAGGTTCGCCTCGAGACGCGCCTGCATGAACGCGGCGATGGATGCCGAGCCGATCACCGAGCCGACGGTGCGCGTGGTGTTGTAGATGCCGGCGCCGGCACCCGCCTGGCGCGGCGGCAGGTTGCGCGTCGCGGTGGTGGCCAGCGGGCCCCACATGCCGGCGTTGCCGATGCCCATGAACGCCGCGGGGACGAGGAAGGCCCAGATCGGCGCGTCGTTCAGGATGAGCGCGGCGTAGAGCCCGAGCGAGCCGCCGACGAGCAGCAGACCGGGGACGAGCAGGAATCGCGGGTCGGTCCGGTCGAGCAGCTTGCCCGCGAAGGGCGCGAGCACGCCCGACAGGATCGCCAGCGGGATGAGCAGCAGCGCCGACTCGGTCGGGGTGAGGCCACGGGCGAGCTGCAGGTAGAACATCTGCGGCAACGCCATGCTCGTCACGGTGAAACCGACCGCGGCGATGGCGAGGTTCGCGATCGAGAAGTTGCGCTCCCGGAACAGTTCGAGCGGCACGAGGGGTTCGCCCTTGCTGCGCGCCTGCGTCCAGATGAACACGCCCATCACGACCACACCGGCGACGACCATCGCCCAGATCCACGCCGCCCACGAGTAGTGCTCGCCCTCCTGCAGGCCGAACACGATGAGGAAGAGACCGACGGCGCTCAGCACGACGCCGAGGATGTCGAACTTGTGCGCGGTGCGCGGCAGCTGGGGCACCAGGATGACCGCGGCGATGAAGCCGATGATGCCGACGGGGATGTTGATGAAGAAGATCCACTCCCACCCGAGGCCGTCGACGAGCAGGCCACCGGCCAGCGGGCCGACGAGGGTGGCGACACCGGCGGTCGCTCCCCACAGCCCCATGGCGGCGCCGCGGTTCTGCGCCGGGAAGGTACGGGTGATGACGGCCATCGTCTGGGGGGTCATGAGGGCGGCGCCCAGACCCTGCACGGCGCGAGCGACGATCAGCATCTCGAGCGAGGGGGCCAGTCCGCACGCGAGCGAGGCGAGGGTGAAGATCGCGAGGCCCGTGAGGTAGACGTTCTTCGGGCCGAAGCGGTCGCCGAGGCGGCCGGTGATGAGCAGCGGCACGGCGTAGGTGAGCAGGTAGGCCGAGGTGACCCACACGACGTTGTCGAGGTTGTTGGTGTCGGGGTCGAGGGCGGCCTTGATGGCGGGGTTCGCCACCGAGACGATCGTGGTGTCGACCAGGATCATGAAGAACCCGATGACCAGCGCCCAGAGGGCGGGCCAGGGGCTGCGTTCGGTGCGGGTGGATCCCGTACGGGTGGATGCCGCGGAGGCGGCGCGGGAGTCGGTCATGGGGTGGTCTCCTTTGAGACGCGGTGCTTCTTCTTGATGTGTTCGGGGATTTCGGCGATGCCCCAGGCGAGGGAGCGGTCGGCGAGACGCGCACGCAGGGAGTCCTGCCACGCGAGTTCGGCGTCGAGCAGAGCGGACTGCCGCTGCAGCTCGACGAGGAATTGTTCGGGGGTCTCAGACGTGGCGGCCTTGTCGAGACCGGCGCGATGCTCGTCGACCGAGGCGAGGAGCAGGGCGCGGCGTCGGTCGAGCAGGGCCATGACCTCGTCGCGCGGGAGGTTGTGGGCCTCCGACAGCGCGACGCGGAAGTCACTGGCCCGGTCGATCTGGGGGAGCTCGGCGCGCACCCACTGTTCGACGGCCCGGCGCCCGGCATCCCGCAGTGTGTAGGTGGTGCGCTCGGGGCGGTTGCCGTCGCGATCGACGCCGACCTCGGCGAGCAGGCCGTCGCGTTCGAGGCGGGCGACCGCGTGGTAGATCGTGCCCTTCTGCAGGGGGACGAGGCGATCGTCGCCCCGCTCCTTGAGCAAGCGCACCATCTCGTAGGGGTGCATGTCGGCCTCGCGCAGGGTGGCGAGGATCATGACCGCGATCGGGGTGAGGCGGGGCTGCTCCGGCATCCGCCCCCCCTCATGGTCCGTGTCGACTAGTCCACGTGGACTATACGCCTCCGCTGGGCGTGACGCGAGCCGGGGGTGAACGTTGAGTGTCCAGAACACGCCGCAGTCGGGGCGCTCCATACGGCGCGTCTTGGACACTCAACGGGCTCGCGAGCGCGGCGACTCACGCGCGCTTGCCGGGGAGCGGGGAGCGCGTGCCGGGGAGCGGGGAGCGCGGAGCGCGGAGCGCGGAGCGGGCCAGGATGCCGCGACGCGACACGCGAATGTCCACGACACCCGGGCCGCGTGGCGCGGCATCCGGGAGTCGTGGACGTTCAGCGGGACAGCGCCCTACGACTCGGGCGACGCCGGGGCGTCCGACTCAGGAGCCGACGCGGTGACCGACTTGCGCGGACGCCAGCGCGCCGGCAGGCCGAAGATGCCCCGTTGGTTGGGCTCCTCGACCTCGAGGCCGTAGTGCGAACCGATCGCGTCGCGCAGTTGCGCCCTCTCGGCCTTGTCGTACGCCCTCATCTCGCGACGGAACGCCGTCACCGTGGCCCAGCAGATCGCCAGCAGCACGAGGCTGAACGGCAGGGCGATGCTGATCGCCGCGGTCTGCAGGGCCGTGAGGCCTCCGGCGATCAGGAGCGCGAAGGCGATGAGCGCCGTGGCGAGGGCGAAGAAGATGCGCACCCACTTCTTGGGCTCCTCCTCGCCGCCCGTGGCGATCATGCTCATGACGAGGGCGCCGGAATCCGCCGAGGTCACGAAGAACACGCCGATCAGGATCAGGAACCCGATGACGAGGACGACCGACCCGGGAATGCCCTCGAGCATCTGGAACAGCGCCGTGGAGACGTCGATCGACCCGTCGGGCCCGGCGAGGCGCGCCGTGCCCGTGAGCTCCCCGTAGATCGCCGTCCCGCCCAGGACCGTGAACCACAGGATGCCGACGAGCGTGGGCACCAGGATGACCCCGACCACGAACTCGCGGACGGTGCGCCCGCGGGAGATGCGCGCGATGAAGATGCCGACGAAGGGGGCCCACGAGATCCACCAGCCCCAGTAGAACGCGGTCCATGCGCCCTGCCAGGCCACCCCCTCGTCACCGGCGTAGGCGCTCACCGTGAAGGAGAGGCCCACGAAACTCTGGATGTAGTTGCCGATCGACTGCACGACGTCGCGGAGGAGGAACTCCGTGGGACCCACGAACAGCAGGTACAGCATGAGCACGCCGGCGAGGACGAGGTTGATGTTCGACAGCCACTTCATGCCCTTGCCGACGCCCGACAGCAGCGAGAAGAGCACGAACCCCGTGATGATGCCGATGATCACGGCCTGACTGATGACCGTGGGCGGCACGACCCCGAGGAAGTCCAGCCCGGCGCTGATCTGGATGACGCCGAGGCCGAGCGAGGTCGCCACCCCGAACAGCGTGCCGACGAGGGCGGCCACGTCGACCGCGTTCCCCCACCCGCCCTGCACGAGACGAGCACCGAGGATCGGCTCGAGCGCCCACCGGATCGTCCGCGGACGCTTGCGGCGGTGGAACGCGTACGCGAGCGCGAGCCCCAGGACGACGTAGATCGACCACGCGTGGACGCCCCAGTGCAGGAAGGTCTGCGACATGGCCTGCTGGGCGAGTTCGGCGGGCGTTCCGGTGACCCCCGGCCGCGGGTCGATGAAGTGACTGAGCGGCTCGCTCACGCCGTAGAAGACGAGTCCGATGCCCATTCCCGCCGCGAACAGCAGCGAGAACCACGAGATCGTCGAGAATTCGGGCTCGTCGTCGTCCTGCCCGAGCTTGATGTTGCCGAACCGACTGAATCCCATGGCGAGCGCGAACACCACGAAGAACGCCGCGATCAGCACGTAGTACCAGTTGAACGTCGACACGATCGCCGTCTGCACGGCGTCGAAGGTGCTCTCCGCGGCGGCGGGAAAGAACAGGGCGAAGGCGATGAACGCCAGGGCGATGGCGGCGGCGGGCCAGAAGACCCAGCCGCGGATCGTCTGATGACGGCTTCCGGCGTGGGGGTCGATCGTCACCGCGGCGTCGGGGGCTTCCTCGGTCATTCCTCCCACGGTAGTCAACCGCCCCGCCCCACCCCGGGGGCAGGCGCGCGAGCGACCGGTATGGCACAATCAGCCCTCCGCCCGCCTGTGCGGGGCGTCCGCACCCGCAATAATGAGCGGGTGACCACCGCTCCCCCGCTCGAGCTCGCCGGCTGGCGCCACGTCTATTCCGGCAAGGTGCGCGACCTGTACGTGCCCACCGGCACCGCCGAGGCCCCCGCCCCCCTCCTGGTCGTGGCCAGCGACCGCGTCAGCGCCTTCGACGAGGTGCTCACCCCCGGCATCCCCGACAAAGGCGTGCTGCTCACCACCCTGAGCCTGTGGTGGTTCGACCAGCTCGCCGGCGCCGACGGCGGTCGCCCGATCCCGAACCACCTCGTCCCCGACCACGCGCTGGTGGGCGACGACGCCGTGAGTCTGATCCCGGATGCCGTGCAGGGGCGCGCGATGCTCGTCCGCTCGCTCGACATGCAGCCGATCGAGTGCGTCGTCCGCGGGTACCTCACCGGCTCGGGGTGGGCCGAGTACCACGCGTCCGGCACGGTGTGCGGCATCCCCCTCCCCGAGGGCCTCCGCGACGGCGACCGTCTGCCAGAACCGCTGTACACCCCCGCGTTCAAGGCCCCGATGGGCGAGCACGACGAGAACATCAGCTTCGAGCGGTCCGTCGAGCTCGTCGGCGTCGAGACTGCGACGGCCCTGCGCGAGCGCTCGCTCGAGGTGTACCGCCGGGCGGCGACGACCGCCGAGGCGCGCGGCCTGATCCTCGCCGACACGAAGTTCGAGTTCGGTTTCGACGACGACGGCGTGCTCACCTTGGGCGACGAGGTGCTCACCTCGGACTCCTCGCGGTACTGGGATGCCGAAGCCTGGCGCACCGGATCCACCGCGGCCGAGCGCATGGCGAGCTTCGACAAGCAGATCGTGCGCAACTGGCTCGCCGACAACTGGGACAAGCAGGGCGAGCCCCCCGCGCTCCCGGCGGAGATCGTCACCCGCACCCGCGACCGCTACGCCGAACTCCTGCGCCTCCTGACCGCCTGACCCCCTTCCCCCTCGCGAGATCACGCGCTGTCGTCGAGACACCACGACACGGCGTGTGACCTCGCCGATGCCGTGTGATCTCGGCATCCGATCACGACCTCACGAGGAGACACATGTTCCGCTGGAAGCTGCACGGAAACGGGCGCACCGTCGTACCGGGAGCGGTCGTCGCACCCGGCGACCGCCTCAACTGGGGCGCCACGGTCGCGATCGGCCTTCAGCACGTCATCGCGATGTTCGGCGCCACCTTCCTGGTGCCGGTGCTCACCGGGTTCCCGGTCTCGACCACGCTGCTGTTCTCGGGCGTCGGCACGCTGCTGTTCCTGCTCGTCACGCGCAACCGCCTCCCCAGCTACCTCGGCTCATCGTTCGCGTTCATCGCGCCGGTGACCGCGGCCACCGCGACCGCGGGAATGGGTTCCGCCCTCGCGGGCATCGTGGCCGTCGGCATCCTGCTCGCCGCCATCGGCTTCGTCGTGCAGTTCGTCGGCCTCGGGTGGGTCGACAAGGTCATGCCGCCGGTCGTGGCCGGCGCGATCGTGGCCCTGATCGGCTTCAACCTGGCGCCCGTGGCGTGGTCGAACTTCCAGCTCCAGCCGCTGCCCGGCACCATCACCCTGGTCGCCGTCATCCTGTTCAGCGTGTTGTTCCGCGGCTTCCTCGGCCGCATCTCGATCTTCCTCGGCGTGATCGTCGGCTACGTCGCCACGGTGCTCATCCAGGCGGGCACGGGCGAGAAGCTCATCGACTTCGCCGCCGTCGAGGCCGCCCCCTGGGTGGGCTGGCCCGAGTTCCACTTCGCCGACTTCGCGTCGCCGCAGACGTGGTCGGTCATCGCGATGTTCCTGCCCGTCGTGCTGGTGCTGGTCGCCGAGAACGTCGGCCATGTGCGCGGTGTGGCGGCGATGACCGATGCCACGGCCAACCGCTCCACCGGCCGCGCCCTCATCGCCGACGGGGTGGCGACGACCATCGCGGGCACCTTCGGCGGATCGGGCACCACGACGTACGGCGAGAACATCGGCGTCATGGCCGCCACTCGCGTGTACTCCACGGCCGTCTACTGGGTGGCCGGTCTCGCGGCGATCGTGTTGAGCCTGTCGCCCAAGGTGGGCGCGGTGTTCAACACCATTCCGCCGGGCGTGCTCGGTGGTGTCACCACGGCGCTCTACGGCCTGATCGGCATCATCGGCATCAAGATCTGGGTCGACAACCGCGTCGACTTCTCGCGTCCGGTCAACCAGTACACCGGCGCCGTTGCGCTGGTGCTGGCCATCGCCGGCTTCACGATGCAGTTCGGCGACTTCCAGCTCGGGGCCATCGTTCTGGGCTCGGTCGCGGCGCTCGTGATCTACCACCTCGGCAACGCCATCGCCCGAGCGCGCAAGACCGGCGCCGACGACGGCGGCCCGATCCCCGCGGTGGGGCCGCTGGGCGGCGACCCGAGCTGACGCCGGGCGCGCCCCTCGCCGGGCGCCCTCCTCGCCGAGACCGCATCCGTTTGCCGAAACCGCACGCGATTGCCGCCGAAAGGCTGCGGTCTCGACAATCGGATGCGGTCTCGACGGCGCAGGCCGCCCGGGCGCCACGGCGAGCCGACCCCCGTGCTCCGCGCGCGACGGCGGGCTGAACTCCTGATCGGTCACGCGGCCGGGAGCGCTCGTGGGCGGAAACGCCGGCGATGCTCGGGGAAACTCAGGAGTTCGGCCCGTCGGAGCCCCGCCCCGCGCGCGCAGACCCGCGAGCGCGCGCACCGCGCGGGCAGGCCGGCAGCCGGCGTGGCGGGGGTACGCGCACCGGGCGGGCGGACCCGCCTGGCCCCGCTCGCGGGCGCCCGACGTGGCGGCGGGGCGCAGCAGCACACCCGCCGCCGTCCCGCAAGCGGGCATACGCCGCGCACGGGCGTCGATAGCGTCGGGCCTCTCGGCGAGGGTGCCCGACCGGCGCCTCGCCACCGATGACGAGGAAGGCACGATCATGGCATCCGGAACCTCCGACCCCTCGCAGCCCGCGGCGGACGAGAACCTGCACGACGCGCCCGACGACGAGGGCATGCCCAAGCCGGGCGGCCTGGGCGCCGACGGCACCATCCCCAACGATCCCGACGGGGTCGCGGCGGGGCACTCCGCCACCGCCTCGCACTTCAACCCGGAGGAAGACGAGCAGTCCGACTGACCGCTCCTCGCTCGGTGACCGGTGGTGCGGACCGCCGGTCACCGTCGTGCCTGTCGCGTAGAATGGATGACGGTGCGTCGGGAAGTCTGGTCGACATTCTGTCGACCGACCCCTGAGGAATCCCGATGACCCAGAACGACCTCCGCGCCCCGCGCTGGCCCGGCTACGCCGAAGTGCACCGCGTCACCACGATCCTCCGCCGCGAGTCCGTCGGCGGCCTGCTGCTGGTCATCGCGGCCGTCGTCGCCATCGTGTGGGCCAACTCGCCCGCCTCCGACTCCTATTTCGCGCTGCGCGACTTCCGCTTCGGCTACGAGCCGTGGCACCTCGAACTCAGCGTGGGCGCCTGGGCGGCCGACGGCCTCCTCGCCATCTTCTTCTTCCTCGTGGGCCTCGAGCTCAAACGCGAGATCGTCGTGGGCAGTCTCCGCCGGTTCCAGACGGCCATCGTGCCGGTCACCGCCGCCGTCGCCGGCGTCGCCGTCCCCGCGCTCATCTACATCGCGGTCGTGCACTCCCAGCCGAGCCTGCTCGCCGGCTGGGCCATCCCGACGGCGACCGACATCGCCTTCGCCGTCGCCGTGCTCGCGTTGGTGGGGTCGCACCTCCCGGGTCCGCTGCGCATCTTCCTGCTGACCTTGGCCGTGGTCGACGACCTCATCGCGATCGCCATCATCGCGATCTTCTACACGAGCGACATCGCCCTGCTGCCCCTCGGCGTGTTCGCCGCGCTCGTCGTGGTCTACGGAGTCATCGCCCATCGCGCACGCGCGTGGTTCGCGCGCACCCCCTGGGCGGCGTGGGTGGTGCTGCTGCCGATCGGTTTCGCGGCGTGGGCGTTCCTGCACGCGTCGGGCGTGCACGCCACCATCGCCGGTGTCGCCCTGGCCTTCACGATCCCCGTGGGGCCCTCGCGTCGGCGGACGAACGCGGGCACCGACCTCGCCGAGCAGTTCGAGCACCGGTTCCGTCCGATCTCGGCCGGCATCGCTGTGCCGATCTTCGCGTTCTTCGCCGCGGGGGTCGCCGTGGGCGGGGGCGACGGCATCGCCCGAGCGCTCAGCGACCCGGTGACCATCGGCGTCGCCGCGGGACTGGTGCTGGGCAAGCCCCTCGGCATCCTGCTGGGTGTGCGCCTGCTCACGCTCGTCACCAGCGTGCGCCTCGACCCGGCGCTGCGCTGGATCGATCTCGCCGGGGTCGGGTTGCTGGCCGGCATCGGCTTCACCGTCTCGCTGCTGATCGCCGAGCTGAGCTTCCCCGACGGCTCCCCGCACACCGACGACGCCAAGATCGCCATCATGGTCGCCTCGCTCCTCGCCTCGCTCCTGGCGTCGTGCGTGCTGCTCGTGCGCAATCGCCGGTACGCGCAGCTGGCGCGCGACGAAGCGGTGGATGCCGACGGCGACGACGTCGCAGACGTGTACCAGCAGCCGTCGAGCGGCGACCGCTGAGTCCTGACCGCGCGTCGCACGGCGACCGCCGCATCGCGATGGGGAGTCCCCCGCCCGCGGGCCTCGCCGCGCGCCGGCCTGTGCGATGCATCCATTCCCCTCCTCGGATGCTGTGTCGTGGGCACAGCGGGCCGCGGGCGGCGCCTTCCTAGCCTGGGGAGGTATCGCAAGACACGAGGGAGTGCCTGGACATGGACATCGCGAACGACATCGACGATCGGCAGCTCAACCCGCGGGCGCAGCGCCGCCGGGCGGTGATCGGAAGCTCCGTCGGCACGGTGATCGAGTGGTACGACTTCACCCTCTACGGACTGGCATCCGCTCTGGTCTTCGCGCCGCTGTTCTTCCCCGGCGGCGGTCAGTTCGCCGGGCTCCTCGGCGCCTTCGCGACCTTCGCGGTGGGCTTCGGCGCTCGTCCCATCGGCGGCCTGATCTTCGCGCACTTCGGCGATCGCATCGGCCGCAAGGGCACGCTGCTGGCGACCCTCCTCATGATGGGCATCGCCACGACCCTGATCGGTCTGCTCCCCACAGCCGAGTCGATCGGGATCTGGGCTCCGATCCTGCTCATCGTCCTGCGTCTGTTCCAGGGTGCCGGCGCGGGGGCCGAGTTCGCCGGCGCGATGACGATGGCGAGCGAGTCGTCCGAGACGCGCAACCGGGCGTTCATCGCCGGATTCCCTGGCGCCTCCGTCTACCTCGGCATGGCCCTCGCGACGGCCACGTTCGCCCTCATCAGCCTGCTCCCGCTCGAGCAGTTCCAGGCGTGGGGCTGGCGCATCCCGTTCGTGGCCAGCATCGTCATCGTCGCCTTCGCGCTGTACTTCCGCCTGCGCGTGACCGAGACCGCGGCCTTTTCGGCGGCCGAGCGAGACGGCGAGGTGTCGCGCGCGCCGCTCGCCACCGCGGTGCGCTCGCACTGGCGCACCCTGCTGGCGGGCATGGCGTTCTTCGTCTTCGCGCTGCCGTGGGTCTACATCGTGCAGACGTTCTCGATCTCGTACACCACGGGCACGTTGGCCGTGAATCCGACGCACGCGCTCATCGCGCTCATCGTCGCCGAGCTGCTGACCATCCCCGCCACGCTGGGGTTCGGTCGGCTCGCCGATCGCATCGGGCGAAAGCCGGTGCTGCTCGCGGCGGCCGTGTTCGCGATCATCTTCGCGTTCCCGATGTTCCTGCTGTTCCAGACCGAGAGCTCCGTTCTGGTGGGCGTCGCCCTCGTGCTCGGCTTGGCCATCGTGCAGGGGGCGACGATCGGCGTCAGCGCCGCGATGCTCGCGGAACTCTTCCCCACCCGCATGCGGTGGAGCGGTATCGCGATCTCGCGTGAGATCCCGGCGGCTCTGGTCGGGGGCACCGCGCCCCTCGTCGCCACCGCGCTCGTCGGCCTCGCCGGCGGGGCACCGTGGCTGGTCGCGGCCTATCTCGTGGGACTCAGCATCATCGGCGTCGTCGGCATCTCGGCTCTGCCCGAGACCCTGCACCGTGACGAGGTCGACGACGCACCCGCACCCGGGGTCGGGGCGGGCACCGCACGACGCTGACGTCGACGCTGCCGGGGAGGCAGGGCCCCGGCGGTGCGACGACGGCTTCGCACTCGAGCTTGACCCTCACGCCGCGTCAGGCCCGAGCCTGGGGGAATGAACGACACCTTCGACGCCTTCGACATCAGCCCCGTCCCGCCTCCCGGCCCCGCCGCCGTCGCGCCTCCGCTGTTTCGCGGCCTCTACGGGATGCCGATGTTCGTCACCGTGCCGACGGCCGATCTCGCGGCCTCCGTCGACTTCTGGACGCGGGGGCTCGGGTTCTTCGAGCTGTTCGGCATTCCGGGGCAGATGGTGCACCTGCGCCGCTGGGCCTTTCAGGACGTGCTGCTGACGGTCGGCGACGCGCCCGCCGTCGCGCCGGCGGCCACCGTGAGCTTCGCCTGCGTGATCGACCAGATCGGCCCGCTCGTCGAGTCGCTGCGGACAGTCGGGATCGACGCCGGGCCACGGGACACCCCGTGGAACACCCGCGACGTCGAGATCGTCACGCCCGAGAACGCCCGCGTGCTCTTCACCGCCGCGAAGGTCTTCGACCCGACCACCGTGGAGGGGCGCAATCTGCAGGCCGTCGGCATCGGGCGCGACGACAATGAGTCGCATGACTGACCAGGGGATGCCGGTGGGCGAGACGGCCACCCGGCTCGGCCTCACCGTGCGCACTCTGCACCACTGGGACGAGATCGGCCTCGCGCGCCCCGCGGCGCGATCCGCCGCCGGGTACCGCCTCTACACCGACGACGACCTCGAGAGACTGCGCCGCATCGTCGTCTACCGCGAGCTCGGACTCGACCTCGACGCCATCCGCGCCGTGCTCGACGAGCCCGGCGGCGACGTCGCGTCGCAGCTGCGGGTGCAGCGCGCCCAGCTCACCCGGCGCATCGCGCAGCTGCGCGACCTCGACGACGATCTGCAGCGCATGATCGCGGCACAGGAACACGGCATCCTGCTCTCCGACGAGGAGCAGCGCGAGACATTCGGCCCGGGGTGGAACACCGCGTGGCCCGCCCAGGCGCGCGAGGCGTACGGCGCATCGGCGCAGTGGCAGCAGTACGCCGAGCGTTCCGCCTCGCGCACGGCCGGTGACTGGGCGGCCGTGACCGAGACGGTCGCGACGTTCGACGCCGAGCTCGGCGCCGCGGTCGATGCGGGAGCGGTGCCCGGAGACGCCACCGCGAACGCGCTCGTGGAACGCCACCGCGAGGTCTTCTCGCAGTACTTCCCGATCACCCGGCAGATGCAGGTGCACCTCGGGCGCATGTACGCCGCCGATCCGCGCTTCGCGGACCACTACGACGCCGTGCGGCCGGGCCTGTCGACCTGGCTCCGCGACGCCATCGAGGCGAGCGCTCGCGCGCACGGGATCGATCCCGACACGGCGGCCTGGGAGTGACGGCCGATCGCGAGGGTCTCAGGCCGAGTCGCGCTCGATGACCTCGGTGGGCAGGATCGTCGCGTGCGCCGCGGGGCGCCCGGCGAGGATGTCGAGCAGAACGGATGCCATGTGCCGCCCCTGCGTCAACGACGGCTGGCGCACGGTGGTCAGCGCCGGACGCAACGCCGTCGACACGGCGGAGTCGTCGAACCCGATGACGGCGAGGTCGCGCCCGGCCTCGAGCCCCTTGTCGCGCAACGCCGCGTAGGCGCCGCGGGCCATCAGGTCGCTGGCGACGAAGAGCGCGTCGGGCAGCGGGCCCGCCGACAGGATCCGGCTCATCGCCAGCGCGCCGCCCATCTCGGTGAAGTCGCCGTCCTCGATCGCCGCGGGCTCGACGCCCGCCTCGCCGAGCGCGTCGCGAAAGCCCTGCAGGCGGTCGATCGCGGCGGGCATGTCGAGCGGGCCCGAGATCGTGCCGATGCGGCGGTGACCGCGCGCCAGCAGATAGGCGGTGGCGACACGACCGCCCTCCACGTTGTCGACGTCGACGTAGTAGTCGTCCGCGCGCACGCGGGCCGGGCGCCCGCCGTAGACCACGGGCACGACGTCGGCCACGCGGTCGAGGAAGGTGTCGCTGGTGTGGTGCGAGGCCACGATCGCCCCGTCGACGCTGCCGCCGCGCAGGTACGCCAGCGCCTTGGCGCTGGCGTCGTCGCTGGCGATCAGCATGTTCATGATGTAGTCCGACTCGCCGACCACCTCGCCGATGCCGGCGACGATCGAGGCGAAGAACGGGTCTCCGAAGAAGCGTTCCGTCTGCTCGGGGATGACGAGGGCGATGGCCCGGGTCTGCCGACTGGCGAGGGAGCGCGCCGCGCGATTGGGAACGTACTGCAGTTCGTCGATCGCGCGGCGCACGGCCTCGAGGGCGGCCGGGGAGACGGCGGTGGAACCGTTGACCACGCGCGACACGGTCGAACGTGACACACCGGCCCGCGCCGCGACCTCTTCGATCGTGGCGGTGCCCCGCACGGGTGCGAGTTCCATCGCGTTGCCTCCTCGACCCCCTCGCGCGCGGCCTACACCGCGGGTGCGGTGACCAGTGCGCGCTCGGCGATGATGCGAGCGTACTGCCGGCCGGAGTCCTTCACCGTGCGCTCCTGGGTCTGGTAGTCGACGTACACGATGCCGAAGCGCTTCTCGTATCCCCAGGCCCACTCGAAGTTGTCCATGAGCGACCAGTAGAAGTAGCCGCGCACATCGACGCCCTTGTCCACGGCATCCAGAACCGCGCCCAGGTGGGCCTCGACGAACTCCACGCGCTCGGTGTCGTGCACGCGCGCCTCGTCGCCGTCGGTGACCAGCTCGTCGTCGTAGGAGGCGCCGTTCTCGGTGACGTACAGGGCGACGCCGGCCTCGGCCGAGTACTCGTCGCTGACCCGCTCGAGCAGGCGGGTGAGCCCCTCGGGCTGCACCTCCCAGTGCATGTTCGTGCGCGCGAGGCCGCGATCGTGCCAGTACAGGTTCTCGTGGGCCGGGAACGGCTTTCCGATGGGACGCGTGGTGGGTGCGTCCCCGGCGGGCGGGTCGACCTCGGGCGGCGTGCCGCCGACGAACTCCCCGTGGTAGTAGTTCACGCCGAGCGAGTCGATCGGCGTCGAGATGATGTCGAGGTCGCCGGGCCGGACGGCCTCCTGCCAGCGGGCCACGGCCGCGGCATCGGTGTCGCGGAAGTCCCGGATGATGTCGGCGGGGTACTCGCCCCGGAACACGGGGTCGAGGAACCAGCGGTTGAACTGTCCGTCGACGCGACGCGCGGCGTCGAGGTCGGCGGGATCGGCCGGATCCACGGCATCCGCGACCGTCAGGTTGAGGGTGAGGCCGAGGTTGAGCGACGAGTCCCGCGCACGGAGCTCGCGCACCGTCTGCCCGTGGGCGAGCAGCAGGTGGTGGGCGGCGAGCATGCCCTCGGCCTGCGAGTAGTGGCCGGGAGCGTGCGCGCCGGCGGTGTAGCTCAGGAACGACGAGCACCACGGCTCGTTGAGGGTCGTCCAGACGTCGACGCGGTCGCCGAGGGCGTCGTGCATGTCGAGCGCGTACTCGGTGAAGCGTTCGCTGGTCTCGCGCACCGTCCATCCGCCGCGGTCTTCCAGCGCCTGCGGGAGGTCCCAGTGGTACAGCGTCAGCCAGGGAAGGATGCCGGCACCGAGCAGTTCGTCGACGAGACGCTTGTAGAAGTCGACGCCCTTCGCGTTCACCGGGCCCCCGTCGGGGCGCACGCGCGCCCACGACGTCGAGAAGCGGTAGGTCTGCAGTCCGAGGCTCTTCATCATCTGCACGTCACCGGCGTAGCGGTGGTAGTGATCGCACGCCACGTCGCCGTTGTCGGCGTTGATGACGGCGTCGGGGACGCGACTGAAGGCGTCCCAGATCGACGCGGCGCGGCCGTCTTCGAAGGCCGCCCCTTCGATCTGGTAGGCCGCGGTCGCGGCGCCGAAGAGGAAGCCCTCGGGAAAGGCTCGGGTGTCGGACATGGTTCGGGTTCCTTCCGTGGGCGCGAGGGTCATCCCTTCACCGCCCCTTGCATGATGCCACTCACGAGCTGCTTGCCGGCGAAGACGAACAGCAGCAGCAGCGGGATCGTCGACAGCAGCACTCCCGCCAGAACGATGGAGTAGTCGACGAAGTAGTTGGACTGCAGCAGCGACAGGGCCACCGGCAGCGTGGGGTTCTGGCGGTCGAGCACGATGAACGGCCAGAAGAAGTTGTTCCACGCGGTGACGAAGGTGAACAGCGCGAGCATCGCGGCGGCGGGCCGCGCGGCCGGAACCCCCACGGTGAGGAAGGTGCGGAACGAGCTCGCGCCGTCGACGCGGGCGGCCTCGATGAGTTCGTCGGGCACGGCCTGACGCAGGTACTGCGTCATCCAGAACACCCCGAACGCACTTGTCAGCGCGGGCACGATGATCGCGCCGATCTGGCCCGTCCATCCCATCTCGCTGAAGAGGATGTACAGCGGCACGACCCCGAGCTGCGTGGGAACGGCCATCGTCGCCACGACGAACAACAGCAGCCAGGGGCCGCCGCGGAACTTCAGCTTCGCGAACGCCCAGCCCGCGAGCGTGGAGAAGAAGACGACGGATGCCGCGATCACGGCCGAGCTGAAGATGGAGTTCCACAGCCCCGCCCAGAAGTTGACGGCGGGGTTGCCGAGCACCGCGGCGGCGTTGACGAAGAAGTTGCCGCCCGGGATCCACGACAGCTCGGGGTTGCGGATGGTCGCCGAGTCGCCCGAACCGATCAGGAGAGCCCAGTAGTAGGGCACGAGGGCGGCGAGCAGCACGACGCCGAGGCTGGCGTAGACGAACCACCCGGGCCGGGAGCCGCGGACGGCGCGCGGGCGCCGACGCGCGGGCTTCGGGTCGACTGCCCCGGTGACGGGGCTGGTGTCGATGACGCTCATGAGCGGGCGACCTTTCCGGTCGATTCGGCGAGCCGCTGCTTCGCGGCACGGGCGGCGACGCGACGCTGCGCGCGGCTGAGACCGTCGCGTGAGCCCTCGTCGCGCACGAGGGAGCGACTGATGAAGAGGTTGACCGCACCGATCGCGAGGATGATGAGGAAGAGGATCCACGCCAGTGCCGCGGCGCGGCCGAAGTTCCACTCGCCCCAGCCGAGGTTGTAGAGGTACAACGAGATCGTCAGCCACTGGTTGTCGGAGCCACCGGCGCCCGACTGGTCGAACATGCGCGGCTCGTCGAAGATCTGCAGGCCGCCGATCGTCGAGGTGATGATGACGAAGATCAGGGTGGGCTTGAGGCTCGGCAGCGTGATCGAGAAGAACTGGCGGATCTTGCCGGCCCCGTCGACGGTCGCCGCCTCGTAGTACTCGCGCGGCACCGCCTGCATGGCGGCCAGCAGGATGAGGGTGTTGTACCCGGTCCAGCGGAAGTTGACCATCGTGGCGATGGCGATGTGACTGGCGAACGCGTCGGAGTGCCACCCGACCCCGGGCAGGCCGATCCGGCCGAGCAGGGTGTTGATGATGCCGTACTGGTCGCCGAACATGTTGCTGAAGATCAGCGCCACGGCCACGGGGGCCATGACGTACGGCACGAGCACGCCCATGCGCCAGAGGGTCTTCGCCCGGATGTTCTGATCGAGCATCGCCGCGATGAACACCGCGAGCAGCAGCTGCGGAACGGTCGAGAGCACGAAGATGCTGAAGGTGTTGCGCAGGGCGTCCCAGAAGGCGGGCTGAGAGAGCACGTAGGCGTACTGGTCGAAGCCGACGAACGTCCCCGAGCCGCGGATCTGGTCCCAGTCCATGAACGAGATGACGCCCGTGTACAGGATCGGGAAGAGGCCCGTGACGATGAAGAGCAGGAAGAAGGGCGAGATGTAGAGGTAGGGCGAGAGCTTGAGGTCCCACGCGCTGAGCTTCGAGCCGAAGCCGACACGTCGGGGGGAACGGGCGGGGGGACCGTCGGCGGCGGAGGCCGCGGGGGTCACGGGGGGCTGCAGTGTCGTGGTCACGAGGTTCCTTCCGGGAGCACGGGCCGGACGCGGAGCGTCCGGCCCGTGATCGAGGCGAGATCAGCCGATGGCGTCCACCTGCGAGACCCACTGGTCCCACGAGGTCTGTGCGTCCTGCGTGTTGCTCTCGACGCGGGTCAGCGCCTTCTGCATCGCGTCGTTGACCTGGAAGTAGTACTCGCCCTTGAACGGCGTCACGCTGACCGCCTCGGCGCGCTTCGTGAAGATCTCGCCGATGGGGGCGTCACCGAAGTAGGCGTTGGTGCTCTCGAGCAGCTCGGGCGCCTTCAGCGCGTCGACCTGGCTCGGGAAGGTGCCCGCCTGCTGGAAGAACTTCACCTGCTGCTCGGGCGAGGTCAGCCAGTCGGCGAGGGCCTGCGCCTCGGCGACGTGGGCGCCGTTGCCGGGAACGGTCAGGTACGACCCGCCCCAGTTGCCGCCGCCGTTGGGGAACGTGTCGGCGATCTTCCAGCCCGCCACCTCGGGGGCGTTGCCCTCGATCTGCGTCAGCATCCAGCCGGGGCAGGACAGCGTCGCGAAGGCGCCGTTCGCCATGCCGGCGTACCAGTCGGTCGACCACTGCTCGAAGTGCGCCGACTGCGTCTTGGCGGCGTCGAGGGTCATGCCGTAGATCTTCTTGACGTCGGGGTTGGTGGTGGCGGTGATCTCGCCCGAGTCGGGGTTCTCGTAGGCCGCTTCGACCTGGTTGATCATGCCCTGGTAGACGCTGCCGGCCGAGTCGAAGAACGGCTTGCCGGTGGCGGCGACGTACTTGTCGCCCATCTCGAAGTAGGTCGACCAGTCGCCCTCGAGGGCGGCGGCCACCTCGGCCGGGTCGGAGGGGAGCCCGGCCGCTTCGAACAGGTCGGCGCGGTAGCAGATGGCCTCGGGGCCGATGTCGGTGCCGTACCCGATCAGGTTGCCCGAGGCATCGGTGGCGGCCTTGACCTTCCAGTCCAGCCAGCGGCTCTGCAGGTCCTGGGGAACGGGTGCCAGCAGGTCGGAGTACTTCATGACCTCGGGCAGCCAGTCGACCTCGATGGCTTCGATGTCCGCCAGGCCCGACTTGCCGAGCTTCTGGAAGTAGTTGGCGCGGGCGTCGTTCGACTTGGCCGCGCGGTTGTGCACGATCTTCACGTTCGGGTGCTCGGCCGTGTAGGCGTTGAGCAGCTCGTCGGTGTAGCCGAAGTCGTTGAACGTGGCGACGGTGAGGGTCACCTCTTCGTCACCGCCGCCCGCGGCGGTTCCCCCGCCACCGGAGCAACCGGCGAGCACGAGGGCGGAGGTGGAGGCGACGGCGGCGATGAGCGCGGTCCGGCGCAGGGCACGTGAATTCACAGATCACTCCTTTGTGGTGGGTGCTGACCGGTAGCGCTGGTGTTCCCCCGCAACCTCACGTGGGAGCGCTCTCAACCGATCGAGGTCGACGATATGGGATCGCTCCCACGACGTCAAGGGAGCGCTCCCACATTCCTCGCGGTCCGGCCGGGAGCCGACGACCCCGAACTCGGTCCACCCGATGCGATCTCCGCGCGCGCGGTCGCTCCGCGCGAGGCGGGGATGCCGAGCCCGAGCGTCGTAGACTGGCACCCACAACGCCACCCGACTTCTGGAGCTGCAGTGCCCACCATCGTCGTCGACGTCATGCCCAAGGCCGAGCTTCTCGACCCGCAGGGGAAGGCCGTCGCCGGCGCCCTGTCGCGGCTCGGCGAGAACCGCTTCTCGGACGTGCGCATCGGAAAGCGCTTCGAACTCACCGTCGAGGGAGAGGTCGACGAGGCCACCCTCGCCCGCGCCCGCGAGCTGGCCGACGAGATGCTCTCGAACGCGGTCATCGAAGACGTCGTGAACATCGAGGTCGTCGAGTGACGGCTCGCATCGGGGTCATCACGTTCCCCGGCTCGCTCGACGATCGCGACGCGCAGCGCGCCATCCGCCTCGCGGGCGGCGAGCCCGTCGCCCTCTGGCACGGCGAGCACGACCTGCGGGGCGTCGACGCCCTCGTGCTGCCCGGCGGATTCTCGTACGGCGACTATCTGCGCGCCGGGGCCATCGCGGCCTTCGCGCCGATCATGGCCGAGGTCAAAGACGCCGCGGCCAAGGGCATGCCGGTGCTCGGCATCTGCAACGGCTTCCAGATGCTCGTCGAGGCGCACCTGCTGCCCGGCGGCCTCATCCGCAACGCCCACCAGCAGTTCATCCGCCGCGACCAGCGCCTGCGCGTCGAGAACGCCTCGACCGCGTGGACCAGCGACTTCACCGAGGGCGACGAGATCGTCATCCCGCTGAAGAACGCCGACGGCGGCTACATCGCCGACGCCGAGACCCTGGCGCGCGTGAACGGCGAGGGCCTGGTGGCCTTCCGCTACGTGGGCGTGAACCCCAACGGCTCGCTCGACGACATCGCCGGCCTCACCAACGCGCGCGGCAACGTCGTGGGCCTCATGCCGCACCCCGAGCACGCGGTGGAGCCCGGCTTCGGCCCCGGCACCGACGTCGCGATGCGTTCGGGCGTCGACGGACTCGGCTTCTTCACCTCGGCCATCGCCGCCGTGGTGGGCGCCGCAGCCTGACACCCGGCGGGCCGTCGGGTCCCGGATGCCCGCCTCGGCCGTGACGTGCGGAGGGCCGGGGACGAGCGGAGGGCCTTGCGCCGCCCAGCGCCCTCCCGCGGCCCCTCGCCCTCCGCTGGTCACCGCGCTCCCCCATCCTCCCGCGGCCTATCGCCCTCCGCTCCTCACCGCGCTGCGCTCCTCACCGCGCTGCGCTGGTCACCGCGCTCCGCACCTCACCGCGGTGCGCGCGTCCGCCCGCGGCGGGCATCGGTGCGCCCCCGCGATAGCGTGAGGGCGTGACCGAGAAGCGCGCGCCCGACCAGGACGCACTGATCGACCGCATCCTGCACCTGTGGCGAGCGGATGCCGAGACCCTGCCCTCCGAACCGCGCCTGGCCGAGCTCACCGGCGCGAGCCGCAACTCGGTGCGCGAGGCGCTCATCCGCCTCGAGGAGCGCGGGTACGTGCATCGCACGCAGGGCGCCCGCACGTCGCCGAACCGGCGGCTCCCCGGTGTCGGCCGGCGCATCGACCAGCAGTTCGACCACTCGCTGTCGATCCGCGCGGCGGGGTACGAGCCGACGCTCGAGCTCGTGGCATCCGATCGACTCACCCTCTCCGCGGGCGACCCGTCGCGGTACGACGAGCTGCCCGACGGCACCGGGGTCCTGCGCACGGTGAAGATGTGGCGCGTCGACGCCGCCCCCTATGCGCTGGCCGAAGACCTCGTGCCGCTCTCGCGCGAGGTCGATCTCGACCCGCACCGACCGGTGTTCGAGCTGGCCGAGGCGGCCAACGGCATCCGGGTCGCGTGGGAGACCCTGTGGATCGACGCGATCGCCCTCGATGCCGAGCGCGCCGCGATCCTGTCGACGGATGCCGGCACCCCGGCCATCGAGATGACCTATTGCGGGTACGGGGTCGACGACGCCATCGGGTACTGGTCGCGCGAGGTGCAGCTGCCGGCGCCGACAGGCCTGCGCAACGCACTGATCCGTCGCGTCCGCTCCTGAACGCGCGTTTCTGCCGCGTAAACGAGCGGTGAAGTTGTTGGACAAGTAGCGCGCAAGCTTGTTGGACAAGCGTACTGTCGGGCTACCCGACGAAAGCGAGCCCCCGTGTCCGACACCCTCTCCACCCACCACCTCACCGCCGAGACCGTCACCCCCGCGGGCTTCGAGCCCTACGGCGTCGTGCTGACCCCGATGGAAGACGGCACGCCCTTCACCGCCGAGGAAGCCGTGCTCGACGTGTCGAACGGCATCCCCCGCTTCTACCTCATGCACCTCGACGACAAGTCGCCCGAGTTCGTACGCGTCACCCGTCACCTCGAGACGACGCAGACGCTCATGGCCGTCGGCGACGTGGAGTGGACGATCGCCGTCGCCGCCCCCGGCCTCGACGCCCCCGCGCTCGACGACCTGCGGGCGTTCCGCATTCCGCCGCGCACGGCCATCACGATGCGCAAGGGCACCTGGCACGCGGGACCGTTCTTCGCCGACCCGAGCATGGACTTCGTCAACCTCGAGCTCGACGACACCAACGTCACCGACCACCACAACCACCGGCTCGACGACGCCTTCGGCGTGCGCGTCGTGATCGACGCGGAGTGACGGTGCTCACCCCGCTTCCCGACGCCCCCGCGCGTCTCGCGCGCCTCGAACGCGAGGCGGCGCACCAGTCCGCCCTGAGCGCCGGTGACGGGCGGCCCTGGGTGGGCGCGCGCGACGGAGTGCGCCCCGTCGTGATCGTGGGCGCCGGTCAAGCCGGGCTCGTGCTCGCGCGGGGCCTGCGGCGCCGCGGGATCGACGACGTGGTGGTCCTCGACGCCGCCCCCGCGGGGGCTGCGGGCCCCTGGACCACCTACGCGCGCATGCACACCCTGCGCACCCCCAAAGACATCGCCTGGCCGACGTGGGGCACCCCCGCGGTGAGTCCCCGCGCGTGGTTCGAAGCCGTGTACGGCACGGCGGCGTGGGAGCAGATCGAGTACTTCCCCACCACGGCGTGGCAGGGATTCCTGCAGTGGTACCGCGAGGTCTCGGCCATCACCGTGGTGCCCGCCACCCACGTCACGGCGATCACCCCCACCGACGGTCCGCTCGACCTCGCGCTCGAGGGCCCCGACGGGACCTGGACGCTTTCGGCCCACCACGTCGTGCTCGCCACCGGCATCGAGGGAGCCGGCGGGCGGTCCATCCCGTCGCTGCTGCACGACCTTCCCGCGGATCGGGTGCGGCACACGCACGACGACATCGACTTCGCCGCCCTCGCGGGCCTGCGCATCGGCATCCTGGGGGCCGGCACGGGAGCGTTCGACAACGCCGCCACCGCCCTCGAGCACGGCGCCGCCCTCGTCGACGTGCACATGCGCCGCGCCGCGATGCCGCAGGTCAGCCCGTACCGCTGGATGGAGTTCGCCGGGCTCATCGAGAACTACGGCACCTTCACCGACGCGCAGAAGTGGGCGTTCAACGTGCACCTGTCGGCCGTCGACCAGCCCGCCACGCAGAACGCCCTGTGGCGCGCGCACGCCTTCGACACGTTCCGCTTCCTCACCTCGTCACCCTGGCAGCGTGTGGAGTGGACGGGCAGCGACATCGCGGTGACGACGCCGCACGGCATCCATCACTACGACGTCGTCTTTGCCGCGACCGGCATCGCCTCGGACCTCGCCCGACGACCCGAGCTGGCGAGAGTGGCCGCCGACGCCGTGCTCTGGAGCGAGCGGCTCACCCCCGAGGCCGCGGCGCAGAACCCGGGGCTCGCCGCGTTCCCCTACCTCGACGACGACTTCGGGCTCGTCGACCGCGCGGGCGGGGAGGCGCTGTCGCGCATCCACATGTTCAACCACGGTGCGCGGATCAGCCAGGGCATGTTGAGCCACCAGATCCCCGGCCTCGTGGGCGGGGCGACGAAGCTGGCCGCCGCGCTCTCCCGCCGCCTGTTCGCCCGCGACTCCGCGAGCCTGCTGGCCGAGTACCTCGCGTACGACGTTCCCGTGGGCGTGCAGATCGGCCGACGCGCGCAACCCGCCGCCGCCGAGGCGCCGACGGCGGTAGCGTCGAGGGGGTGACGACCGAGACCCCCCTGATCGTGTCCGTGCCCACCGAACAGCTGCGCGACGATCTGCAGCCCCTGCCCGAGGGCGTCGAGCTCGTGCTGTGGGACATGACGGGGCCCGCTCCCCGTGAGCGGTTCGACCTGGTCGTGCCCCCGTACATGTCGATGGACGGCGTCATCGAGGCGTTGTCGAGCGTCGAGGTCGGTCTCGTGCAGGGCCAGTCGATCGGCTACGACAACGTCGAGGGACGCCTGCCGAAGGGCCTCGCCTTCGCGAACGCCTCCAGCGTGCACGAGACCGCGACCGCAGAGCTCGCCGTGACGCTGGCCCTGGCCGCGCAGCGGCGTCTGCCGGAGTTCGTGCGCGCTCAGGACCGCGCGGAGTGGATCGGCGGCGGCGCGACCGGTCTCGCCGACCAGCGCGTCACGCTCCTCGGATTCGGCGGGGTCGGCCGCGCCATTGCCGCGCGCCTCAAGCCCTTCGAGGTCGAGCTGCGCGCGGTCGCCTCGCACGGCCGGCTCCAGGACGACGTCGAGGTCTTCCCCCTCGGAAAGCTCGACGGCGTGCTCGCCGAGACCGACATCCTCATCGCCTCGCTCCCCGGCGGCGACCGCACCCGCCACATCCTCGACGACGCCGCCCTGTCGGCCCTGCCCGACGGCGCCCTCGTCGTCAACGTCGGCCGCGGTCCCCTCATCGACACCGACGCGCTCGTCGACCACGTGCGTCGCGGGCGTCTCCGCGCCGCGCTCGACGTGACCGACCCCGAGCCCCTTCCCGCGGATCACCCGCTCTGGGCCCTGGACGGCGTGCTCATCGCCCCGCACGTCGGAGGAGCCACCGATGCCATGCGCCCGCGCATCGCGCGACTCGTGCGCCGTCAGATCGAGCGCCTCCGCGCCGGCGAGGAACCGCTGAACGTCGTCATCGGCGGCTGAGAGCCGCCGCCGTCGGGCATCAGGCGGAGCGTCGCGGACGCATCGACCGGAGGGTCTGCGCGATGAGGCGGGCGTCGCCGCGGCCCCCCACCGCCATGATCGCCGCCGCTGCCACGAGCCACGCCGCTGCCAGGCAGACCAGGCGGAGCAGAGCGGGCCACGGCCCGAAGACCGCGAGGTCCAGGCCCCACGCGACGAGGGTCGCCCCGCCGCTCACCGCCAGGGGCACGAGGGACGCGCGCACGAGGACCCCGACCTCGAGGCCCGCGCGGGGGGCGAACACGAAGGTTCCCGAGGCCCAGATGAGCACCTGGCCCACGACCACTCCCCAGGCGATCCCCGCGGGAGCCAGGGGCGCCAGCAGCACGATGAGAAGCACCATCGGCACGCGCCCGACGATCTCCGACAGGAAGAGGGCCCCGGAGCGTCCCAGAGCGGCGAACCCCCAGTAGTAGGCGTACGCCGTGGTCTGGAAGACCGTGCCCACGGCGAGGATCGGAAGGAACTGCATCGCGGGGAGCCAGTCGGCGCCCAGCACCACGTCGATCAACGGCGCACCGCACACCACGAGCAGGCCCGTGACGGCGAGCAGCACGTGACTGACGAGGCGCTGCGCGCGCGCCAGCGCCTCGTTGAGGGCGGGAAGGCTGTCGGCGACGTGCGCCAATCGCGGCAGCACCACGCGCGTCAGCGGGGCGGCGACCTGCAGCAGCGGCAGCATCACCAGCTGGTACGCCCGCGAGTAGAACCCGACGATCGCCGACGGGTACCAGGCCCCCATGACGATCGTGTCGACGTTCGTCGTGACGTAGTGCGCTGCGTGGGTGGCGAGCGTCGACAGGCCGAAGGTGAGCAGCGACCCCATCTCGACGCGACGCGGGAGTCCGGGACGCCAGCCCGCCGCGGCGACGGCCCACCCGAGCGACACGACGGCCGCCACCGTGCCCTGCACGGCGAGAGCCAGATAACCCGAGCCGAGCAGCGCGAGCAGGATCGCGGCGACGATGCCCGCGGCATCCCCTCCCACTTCCGACGCGGCGAGGCGCGAGAACCTCTCCCGGCGATTCAGCTCGACCAGGAACTGGACCGCCGCGGCACGGAGGAGGTAGGCGGGTGCCGCGATGAGCACGACCCCGACCAGGCGACCG
Source organism: Microbacterium sp. CFBP 8801 (assembly GCF_014839455.1). Taxonomy (NCBI): domain Bacteria; kingdom Bacillati; phylum Actinomycetota; class Actinomycetes; order Micrococcales; family Microbacteriaceae; genus Microbacterium; species Microbacterium sp. CFBP 8801. The sequence goes on from NZ_JACYNU010000008.1 coordinate 111,558, forward strand.
TCGCCGAACGCGGCGCCGATCGGAACGGCGACGGCCGCCACCAGCAGCGCCAGAACGGCCCCGATGCCGGTGTTGATCCAGAACAGGTTGCTCTTCTGCGCCTGGCTCAGCGACTTCTCGCGCAGGGCGGCGAGGCTGAGCCCGAAGTCGCCGAGCACCGACGCGATGCCGACGATCGCCAGTCCCAGGCTGACCACGCCGAAATCCGCCGGCCCGATCAGGCGTGCCAGCACGACGATGTTGGCGATCTGCAGGACGTACCGCAGCCATTGCGTCGACAGGAGCAGGGTCGCACCCCGGGCCCGTGCGCCCGAAGATCGTTCGGGCGTCACGTCTGTCGTCCTCCTCGCGTGCGCCGCGGGAGCCGCGCTCGAGCAGACTATTTTCGGCCGCGCGCTGCTCACCTCTCCGCCGCCCCTCGGGGGGTCGTTTTCACCCGGTCGATCGCCCGTTCCGCCTCGGCCCTTGCCGCGATCGAGCACCGCTCTCGCGCCCCTAGCCTGTGCGGATGACCTCCCCCGCCGTCGCCGCGTCCGACCTCTCGGCGCGCCCGGAGTCCGAGCCGGGCACACGGCGCGCAGCGCGGCGACAGCGCCTGGCGGCCACGCCGCTCGCGGCACCGGCGCGCAGCACCGCGGCCCGCGTCGTCGCGTTCGGTCTGCTGCTGATGCTCTGGGCGGCCTCGATCGGCGGCACCATCGCGCAGACGCTGACGATGAGCCGCACGCAGGCGGCCGAGGGTCTGACGAGCGTGTACACGCAGGCGGTCGTCGACGCGGGGCACGTCGCCCTGCTGCTTCCCGCGGCCGCCGCCGTCTTCGTGCTGATCTTCCGCGTCGTCTTCGTGCAGAACGACGTCTCGCCGTTGGTGCTCGTCGTGTTGCCGTGGGTGTGGATCGTGTTCAACGAGTTCGCGCGGGGAGGAGCCGTCACCGAGCAGATGCTGCTGCCCATCGGCGTCGCCGTGACCCTGTGGGCGATCCAACCGCGCGTGTCGGACCTGCGGGCGTACGCCCTCGCCGCCGCGGGGTTGGCGGTGGTCTCGATGGTGCTGACGTCCAGCGCCCCCGCCCTCATGTACATGCCGCAGACGTTCGACGCGAACTCCGAGAAGTCGTTGACCGGGCTCCCGCTGTTGGCGGGCTTCTTCGGGCACCCCAACGGCTACGGCCTGTTCCTGGTGCTCGCCCTGCCCCTGACGCACCTCTTCTCACGCTGGTATCTGCGCTGGACGACGGCCGCCGTGCTGCTCGTCGCCATCCTGTGGTCGGCGTCGCGCACGGCGTTGTTCGGGGTCGCGGTGTGGGCAGTGGTGCTGTTGGTGAGCATGCTGCTGGGCCGCGCGGGCAACCGGACCGTCGGCCGCGTTTTCGGCGCCCTGCTGCTCGTCCTGGTCGTCGCCGTCGTGGCCCTCCCCCTGATCACCACCGACCCCGAGGCGTTCACCAAGCGCGGCGCGATCTGGCGGTTCGCCCTGTCGCAGCTGTCGGGCGATCAGTGGCTCGTCGGGCTCGGCCACAGCTGGTACGTCGACCACTACGACCTGCTCAAGGCTGCCCTCTCCAGCGCCGCCAGCCACGGCCACAACGTCTTCGTGACGTACGTCGTCACGGGCGGCATCGTCCTCGTCGCGCTCCTCGCCGTCGTCCTCGCCGCCGCCGCCCGCGCGGCCGAGCATCTTCCCCGCCGCGACCAGGTCGCGGCGAGCACGTTCCTCTGCGTGCTCACGGCGGTGTCGATCACCGAGACGGCGTGGCGCGTCGAGGCGCCCGACACCCTGTTCGCGGCGATGGTGGTGCCCCTGTTCATCATCGCCGTGCAGGCTCGGGACCTGTCGCCCCTCGCCCGCCGAAGGGGTGACCGGACGGGTGAAACGCCCACCTTCTCGACGCTCACCCGTCGGACGGCATAAGCCGGACGCGCGGTCCTCCGACGCGCGCCCGCTCCCGCGGATCACACGACCCGCGGGAGCGGGCGCCCGGGCCGTCAGGAGCGCCGCACCGCGGCGCGCAACCGCCGCAGGTTGGCCGAGGCCGGGGGCAGATCCCAGGTGAACAGCGCCGCCACGGCGGCGTCGTCGATGCGTCGGCCACGCTGGATCTCCCGCCGCTCGCGCAGTTTGCGGGGCATCTTGGCCGCGGCGATCCCGACGGCCTTCACGGCCGTGCCCCCCTGCCCGCGCAGCACGGCGCGCACGAACGTGAACGAGTACGAGAGCGCGAGGCGCGGGAACACCACCGGCAGAAAACGCGAGGGGACGTTCTTGCTCATGACCCAGAGGAGGTTCTTGAGCGTCTGGTGGGTGGTGAAGCCGGGGATGCGCCCGCTCGTCGCTCCGATCCGGTGGTAGGCGACGGCCCGGGGGGCGAGCTGCGCACGCCATCCCCGCAACTGCGCCCGCCAGCTGAGGTCGATGTCTTCGAAATAGGCGAAGAAGTCCTCATCGAACAGTCCGACGTCGCGCAGCATCGCGGCGCGATAGAGGGTCGATCCGCCGCTGCCCCCGAAGATGTCGACCGCATCGTCGTACGCGTCGAGGTCCTCTTCGCCACGCCCCCGCGGGTAGGGCGGGCCCCAGGTCGAGTAGCACTCGCCGGTGCTGTCGATGCGGCGGCCGTCGAGGGTCACGAACTTGCTCGCCACCATGCCGAGATCATCCCCGCTGCGCATGACGGCGACGAGCTCGGCGAGCCAGGTCTTCTCGACCACGGCGTCGTTGTTGAGCAGCGCGATGTGCTCGTGGCCCCGGTGCAGGGCGTAGCGCAGACCGACGTTCACGCCTCCGGCGAAGCCGAGGTTCACGGGCTGCACGAGCAGGGTGACGCCGGGGTACGACGAGCGGATCATCTCGACCGATCCGTCCGTCGAGCCGTTCTCGACGACGATCACCTCCACCGGTTCGGTCTGCTCCGCGAGCGAGTCGAGGCACGCGGCGAGCTCCTCCCGGCCGTTCCAGTTCGGGATGACGACCGCCGACGTCATCGCTCGTCCCCCCGTCCGAACAGGGCGTCCTCGAGTCGCGACGGATAAGTCTCGGCCGAGAAGACCGATCGCGCCCACTCCCTCGTCGCGGTGGCATCGCTCCAGGCCCGACGAGGATCGGCGAGGATCGCGAGGAGTGCCCGCGCGATCGCCTCGGTGTCGTCGGCGACGACGAGACCGCCCGTCTCTCCCTCGCCGACCAGTCCTTCCGCGCCCACGGTCGTGGCCACCACCGGGATCCCCCGCATCAACGCCTCCACGGTCTTGAACTTCAGCCCGGCGCCCATGCGCAGCGGGACGACGACGGCCGTGGCCGCCCGATAAGCCGGGTCGAGCGACTCGACCTCCCCGGTCACCTCGAGCAGCGGGTCGGTCTGCGCCGCGGCGATCATGCGCGCCGTGGGCCCCGCGCCCGCGAGCACGAACCGCACATCGGCCCGCGCCGCCCGCACGCGCGGAATGATCTCGTCGATCAGCCAGTCGGCCGCCTCGACGTTGACGTCGCGGAAGAACGCCCCCACGAACAGCACCGTCGCGACCCCGGCCGGCGGTCCGTCGGCGGTCACCACCTCGCCGCCGTCCGGCGAGAACGGCGGCCGCAGGACCACGACGTCGTCGGCCGCGACCCCCAGGCGCCGCGCGTAGCCGGCGTCCTTGCCGCTGAAGACGACCACGGCATCCATGTCGCGGTACAGCCGCCCCTCGTCGCGCGCGACGCTGTGGTTCCGCCACCGGCCGAGCAGCCGCGCCGCCGTCCATCGACGCGTCGTGGCGAAGATCCGCTCGTAGGTCTGGACGATCAGGTCCTGCGCCACGACCACGCGACGGGCGCGCGGGCCGGTGGGAAGCGCCCGGGCGATCCATCCCATCTCGCTCCAGTGCGCTTCGACGAGGTCGGCGTGCGCCGCCGCGTCTCGCACGGCGCCCGCGCGGAGGATCGCCCGCCGGAACCGCAGCGGCGGCCGCACGGGGAACAGCCGGATCTGCTGCGTGTCGAGCCACGCCGCGAGACGGCCGAAGGAACGCGGCGGGCAGACCAGGACCGTGACGTCCATCGCCTCCCGCAGGCGCCGGGCTCCCTCGTCGTTGCCCCGCCAGTCGGGCGCGACCACAGTGACCTCGTGACCGAGGGCGCGCAGGCCCCGGAGGTGCGACAGCACGTACTGTCCGCCCGCGTGGGGGATGCCGGGGTACGGCACGTGGGCCATGAGACTGACGATCCGCACGGTTCTCCTCCGGTCCCGCTCTCGACGGGCGACCTCGGGCGCCCGGACGGGCGACGCGGGGAGAGACGGGTGTCCCGGGGAACGTACCAACCGGCTCGACGGCATCCCCCGCCGGTGGCGGCGACGGGCGGCTCCGGAGGCGAACCTCACCCGTCGCCTCACCCCCAGCGCCTCGTCGCGGCTCGCGCCGACCGCCGAGAACCCCGGCGCCGGAGGCGGTCATACTCGGCGGCGGACCCCGCCCGAGAAGAGGACTCCGTGCCCACATCCCCGCCGCACATCGTGATCGACGCCCGTTCGATGTTCACCTCCACCGGGCGCTACACGCGCAACCTCATCGCGCACCTCGAGCAGATCGACACCGCGCACCGCTACACGATCGTGCTCCCCCGCGACCGGTTCGACGACTGGACGCCGACCAGTCCGCTCTTCGGGAAGGTCGCCACCGAGACCCCGTACTTCTCGTGGCGCGAGCAGACCTCGTTCGGGCGCGAGCTCCGGGCGCTCCGCCCCGATCTGGTGCACTTCGCGATGCCGCAGCAGCCGCTCTACCTGGGCGCGCGCCGCGTGACGACCTTTCTCGACATGACGCTGCTGAAGGTGCGCAACCGCAAGAAGCACTGGGCCGTCTCTGCCGTGAAGCGCGTCATCGGCGCGGGGGCGTTCGTGGTCACGGCGCACCGCTCCCGCGTGAACCTCGTCATCAGCGCGCACGGGGGCCGCGACCTCGTCGCCCACACCCGCGTGCGCGCGTCGAGCCTGTACGTCACCTCGCCCGCGGCCGATGTGATCGCGGATGCCGCGATCCCGGTCGAGACGCCGTTCCCGCGCTTCGTGCTGTACGTCGGCCGGCAGGAGCCGTACAAGAACCTCAAACGGCTCATCCGCGCGGTCGTGCACCTGCGCGACGCCGGCGAAGAGATCGGCCTCGTCGTCGCCGGAAAGATCGACGACGACGGGGCGCGCCTGATCCGGGAACTCGACGAGCAGGAGCGGGGCGCCGTGCACTTCGCCGGTTTCGTCACCGACGCGCAATTGCGCGGGCTGTACGAGGCGGCGGCGGTGTACGCGTTCCCGTCGTTCTTCGAGGGGTTCGGACTGCCGGGTCTCGAGGCGATGCGCCACGGGTGCGCCGTGGTCAGCAGCGATGCGACGTGCCTGCCCGAGGTCTACGGCGACGCCGCGATCTACTTCGACCCCACGAGCACCGCCGGGATGCGCGATGCCGTGGCCCGGGTCCTCACCGACCCCGCGCTCGCACAGACGCTGCGGGAGCGCGGGGGCGCGCGCGCCGAGATGTTCTCGTGGCGGTGGATGGCGACGCGCACGCTCGACGCCTACCGCGACGCCCTGGAGTCCTGAGCGACCGACCGGCGGCGACGGCGACCGCGGGGGCGTCCGGGGTCACGGCATCCGGACCCTGAAGCCCGCCGCCCTCAGCCGCGGAACCCGCCGGGGTTCGACAGCAGGTCGGCGAAAGCGAGCTCGGCGGGGCCGACGAGCATGAGGCGCGAGCGCAGGTGCGCCCGTTCGAGGCGGATCGTGCGCCCCTCGGCGCCGAGGGGATGCACGCGCACGGCATCGGCCAGTCGTTCGCGGCTGACCGAGAGCAGGGCGCCGAGGTAGCCCGACAGAACGACCGTCTCGGGGCTGAAGGCGTTGACGAAGTTGGTCAGCGCGATCGAGAGCACCTCGACCTGGCGCGTCACCTCCGCCATCACGCGAGGGTTGCGAGCCACGCCCAGCTCGACGTCGAGTTCGTCTTCGTCGAGCTTGCGCCGACCCAGCAGGGGCTCGAGCAGGTCGAGGCTCACCTCGGCCTCGAGGCATCCTCGGCGTCCGCACACGCAGGCGCGCCCACGGGGGTCGACGACGGTGTGCCCCAGCTCGCCGGCGTAGCCCGAGGTGCCGCGCAGAAGGGTGCCGTCGATGATGAGACCGCCGCCGATGCTGTGCATCGCCCCGCCCAGGTAGAGCAGGTTGCCGACACCGACGCCGACACCGAAGCGCGACTCGGCGAGCGCGCCGATGCTCGCGTCGTTGCCGGCGGCCACCGGCATGCCGAGCTCGTCGCTCAGGCGCGCCGACACGGGGTCGCGCTTCCATCCCAGGGTGGGCGAGACGAGCACCGAGCCGTTGGCGTTGACGAGTCCGGGCACCGCGAGGCCCGCACCCACCACCCGGTAGTGCCGGTCGATGTCGGCGCGCATGGCCTCGACCGACGAGGCGACGATCTGCACGAACCGGCGCGGCGACGGCGCACTGGCCGTGTCGTGGCGCAGTCGCGCGTGCACCACCCCGCCCAGCCCGACCAGGGCGACGGTGACGGCGTGGGGTTCGGCCCGCACGCTGAGGGCGGCGACGTGGTCTTCGGGCTCGAGGTCGAGGGTCGGGCGCCCGACCTTGCCGGTGCGCTCGGTGCTGGCCGCCTCGCGCACGAGGCCCAGCTCGGTGAGCTCCATGACCAGGCCCGTCACCGTGGAGCGGTTGAGTCCCGTCGTCGCGCCCAGCTGCGCGCGTGAGAGCGCTCCCCGGGAATGGAGCAACGACAGCACCGACGCGAGGTTCTGCTGGCGGATCAGGTCGTTGGTGGTACGACCGACCGGGGGTGCGAGCGGCGTTGCGGGCTCGAACACGGCAGGGGTCATGAGAGGGGCACCTCCCCCATCATCCCATCGCGCAGGAACGGACGGTACGCGCAGCCGTCGAGAAGGACGGGGGCGGGGCCGACGGTCGACGCCGCGGCCCCGGGACGCGGATGGGGAGCGGGCCCCGGGGCCGCGCTCCCCATCCGGTCAGACACCGCCGTTGCGCCGCTTGTTGAAGATATCGAACGCGACGGCCAACAGCAGCACGATGCCCTTGATGGCCATCTGCCAGGCGGCGTCGACGCTGAGGATCGACAGCCCCATGTTCAGCACGCCCATCACCAGTCCACCGACGACCGCACCGACCACGGTGCCGATGCCGCCCTGGACGGCGGCGCCGCCGATGAAGACCGCGGCGATGGCATCCAGCTCGTAGTTCTGACCGGCGGACGCCACGGCGCTGCCGGCGCGCGCGGTGCTCACGACCGCCGCGAGGCCGGCGAGCACGCCCATGTTGACGAAGATGAAGAAGTTGACCCACTTCGTCTTCACACCGCTCATCACGGCGGCGAACAGGTTGCCGCCCATCGCGTACACGTGGCGGCCGAAGGTCGTGCGGTTGAGCACGAACGTGTACGCCAGGACGAGCACCGCGAGGATGATCAGAACGATCGGTGTGCCGTTGTAGGTGGCGAGCGTCAGGGCGATCGCCATGATCGCGACCGCGGCGATGAGGTTCTTCAGCCAGAACGACCACGCGACCTCACGGGGCAGCTCGAGGCGACGGAGCGTCGCGCGGGTGCGCAGCTGCTGGGCGATGAGCGCCACGACGGCGACGAGACCCAGCACGACGGTCAGCGAGTCCCAGTTGCCGATGTAGCCGAGCACCGGGGGCAGCCAGCCGGCGCCGATGGCGGTGAAGCCGTCGGGCAGACCCGCGATCGTGCCACCGGTGAGCAGCACCAGGGTGAGTCCGCGGAACAACAGCATGCCCGCCAGGGTGACGATGAACGCCGGGATGCCGACGAACGCCACCCAGAAGCCCTGCCACGCCCCGACGACCGCGCCGACGGCCAGCGAGAGGATGACGGCGGCCCACCAGGGCAGCCCCCACGAGTTCATCGAGATCGCCGCGATCGCTCCGACCATGGCGACCACCGAGCCGACCGACAGGTCGATGTGCCCCGCGATGATCACCATCACCATGCCGATCGCGAGGATCAGCACGTAGGCGTTCTGCTGGATGAGGTTGTTGACGTTTCCGGGCATGAGCAGTCGGCCGCCGGTCAGCACCTGGAACAGCACGATGATGATGACCAGGGCGGCGAGGATGCCGAACTGCCGGAAGTTGATGCGCGACAGGATGCCGCGGCGGCGCGGTCCCGGCTGCGTGGGCGCCTCGACCGTCTGGGTGGATGCGGTGGCCATGTCTTTCAGTTCCTTCCGGCGGTCATGTGCCGCATGAGGGTCTCCTGCGTGGCGTCGTCGCGGCTGACCTCTGCCGTGATGCGTCCCTCGGAGATCGTGTAGATGCGGTCGGAGAGGCCGATGACCTCGGGCAGCTCCGACGAGATGACGATGACGGCCTTACCCTGGGCCGCGAGTTCGTTGATGATGCCGTAGATCTCGTACTTCGCCCCGACGTCGATGCCGCGGGTCGGCTCGTCGAGGATCAGCACGTCGGGACCGGTGAACATCCACTTCGACAGCACGACCTTCTGCTGGTTCCCGCCGGACAGCCGTCCGGTGATCGCCGCGACGCTGGGGGCCTTGATGTTCATCTTGTAGCGGTACGAATCGGCGACCTTGTACTCGCGGTACCGGTCGACCACGCCCAGGCGGGCGAGGCGCGAGAGGGCGGATGCCGAGACGTTGACCTGGATGTCGCCGATGAGGTTGAGACCGTACTTCTTGCGGTCCTCGGTGGCGTAGGCGATGCCGTGCTTGATGGCCGCGTCGACCGTGCGCACGTCGATCTGCTGGCCGTTCTTGTAGACCTCGCCCGAGATGCCCGTGCCGTACATGCGGCCGAAGATGCTCATGGCGAGCTCGGTGCGACCGGCGCCCATGAGGCCCGCGAAACCGACGATCTCGCCCGCGCGCACCATGAACGAGGCGTCGTCGATGACCACGCGCTCGGTGTCGACCGGGTGGTGCACGGTCCAGTTCTCGACGCGGAAGAGTTCTTCGCCGATGTCGGGTTCGCGAGGGGGGAACAGGCTGTTCAGATCGCGGCCGACCATGGCGCGGATGATGCGCCCCTCGTCGGTGTCGGCGTCGGTGCGGTGCATCGTCTCGATGGTGCGGCCGTCGCGGATGATCGTGATGCGGTCGGAGATGCGCAGCACCTCCTTCAGCTTGTGGCTGATGATGATGCAGGTGATGCCCTGGTCGCGCAGCTGGTCGATCAGATCGAGCAGGTGGGCGGAGTCGTCGTCGTTCAGCGCGGCGGTGGGCTCGTCGAGGATGAGGAGCTTCACCTCTTTGGCCAGGGCCTTGGCGATCTCGACGAGCTGCTGCTTGCCGACGCCGATCTCGTAGATCTTGGTGGCGGGGTTCTCGCGCAGCCCCACGCGCTTGAGCAGCTCCGCGGCCGCGGTGTTCGTGGCGTTCCAGTCGATGACGCCGCGACGGGCCTTCTCGTTGCCCAGGAAGATGTTCTCGGCGATCGAGAGGTAAGGGCTGAGCGCCAACTCCTGGTGGATGATGACGATGCCCGCGGCCTCGCTGTCGTTGATCGAGCGGAACGCCATCTGCTCACCCTCGAGGGTGATGCTCCCCTCGAAGCTGCCCGCCGGGTAGACCCCGCTGAGCACCTTCATGAGGGTGGACTTGCCGGCGCCGTTCTCGCCGCAGATGGCGTGCACCTCTCCGCGGTGCACGTCGATCGACACGTCGGCGAGAGCCGGAACCCCGTTGAAGGACTTCGAGATCCCCGCCATGCGCAGGATCGGTTCGGTCATGGTGTGTGTCGTCCCTTCACCGTCGCCGGGGGCGACGCAAAAGTGGGCCGCCGAAGCGACTCGTGTGATCGTCGCCGGAGGCGACCGATGCCCTCCACCGGGCGGTGAAGGATCGAGCGGCGGGGCGGGCTGAGCCGCCCCGCCGCGAGAAGAGGACGGGGCGGGCGAGCCCGCCCCGTCGGTGATCGATCAGAGTCCGACGTCGGACGCCTTCAGGAAGCCCGAGTCGATGAGCTTCGTCTGCACGTCGTCCTTGACGACGACCTCGGGGGTCAGCAGGTACGAGGGGACGACCTTCTTGCCGTTGTCGTAGGTCTTCTCGTCGTTGACCTCGACGGTCTTGCCGTCCTTGATCTCCTGCACCATCGTGAACACGCGGTCGCCGAGGGCGCGGGTGTCCTTCCAGACCGTCATCGACTGCGCGCCGTCGAGGATCGCCTTGACGTTGGCCTTGTCGGCATCCTGACCCGTGATGATCGGGTAGTCGGCACCGGGGGTGTAGCCGGCCGACTTCAGCGACGCCTCGATACCGATGGCGAGGCTGTCGTTGGGCGAGAGCACCACGTTGACCTTCTTGCCGTCGCCGTAGAACGACGAGAGGCGGTTGTCCATCTCGGACTGCGCCTTGTCGGATGCCCAGCCCTGGATGCCGATCGACGCCCACGCGTCGTCGTTGGCGGGCGACTTGCCGCTGGGGACGACCAGCTGGCCCTTCTCGACGTACGGCTGCAGGACGTCCCACGCGCCGGCGAAGAAGAACTTGGCGTTGTTGTCATCGGGGCTGCCGGCGAAGGGCTCGAGGTTGAAGGGGCCCTTGCCGTCCTTCAGACCCAGCTGCTCTTCGATGTACTGGCCCTGCAGGGTGCCGACCTTGTAGTTGTCGAAGGTGGCGTAGTAGTCGACGTTCTCGCTGCCGTTGATCAGGCGGTCGTAGGCGATGACCGTGGCGTTCTGCGACTTGGCCTCCTGCAGCACCGGGCCGAGCGTCGAGCCGTCGATCGCGGCGATCACGAGGATCTTCGCGCCCCCCGAGATCTGGTTCTGGATCTGGCTGATCTGCTGGTCGGTCTTGTTGTCGGCGTACTGCAGGTCGACGGTGCACCCGGCGTGGGTGAGCTTCTTCTGCAGCTGCTCACCGTCGTTGATCCAGCGCTCGAGGCTGCGGGTCGGCATCGCGATGCCCACGTTGCACTCGGTCGAGCCACCGCCGGCGGCGTCGCCGCCTCCGTCGGCCGGACGGGTGGAGCTGCACGCTCCGAGGCCGACGGCGAGTGCGGCGATAGCCGCACCGGTCAGGATTTTCTTCAGCATGTGATCTGCGTTCCTCTCTGAACAGCAGGGACCTCGTGGTCCGCACCCGCGCCCTCCCCGGCGTCGGATCGGGTACGTCGTCGTCCCGGCACTCTGGTCCGTCGAATTATGACGGCTCCGAAAAATTATCCATCGAGGGGGGTTTTGTCTAGAGGCACGTCAAAATTCCCCGCGGCCGTGATCAGACCGTGACTCAGCGCTCGTCGCGGTCGGCGCCCGACCACAGATCGCCGCATTCGACGAACTCCGCCTCCTGAGCGATCAGGTAGGGCCGCGCCCCGACATCGCCCCGCACCGACGCCCCCACGGCCGCCCAGTGCGCTCGCCCGATGAGCACGGGATGCCCCGGCTCGCCGGTGTACGCCGCCTGGGCGAGGGCGTCGGGAGCCGCCCGCCGCACGAGGCGGGCGATCGCGGCCGGGACGACGTCGGGGGTGTCGACCGGCAGCACGACGACGGCGGATGCGGGTCCGGATGCCGCGGCCTCGAGGCCCGCGCGCAGCGACGTGGCCACCCCCGTCCGCCAGTCGGCGACGCGCACCACCGTCGCCTCGGCGGGCACCAGGAGGGCCGCCTCATCGGCGGCCGCGCCCACGACGACGAGGACGTCGCCGCACCCGCCCGCGCGCAGAGCCCGCACGGCGATCGCGATCCAGGGGACGCCGGCGCGGGTGCGGGCGAGGGCCTTGGGACCACCGAAACGACGCCCGGCGCCCGCGGCGAGGACGAGTCCGCACGGGGGCACGAGGGGGTCGGCGGGCATGGTCACGACAGCGTAGCGTGCGCGAAACACGCCCCGACTACCGTCGCGTCCATGCTCGAACTGGCCGCCGACCTGGTGCCCCTGCTCGACGCGGGAGTGCCCGTCGCGGCGGTCACCGTGACCGCCGTCGTGCGCAGCGCACCGCGCGGGGTGGGGGCCACTCTCGCCGTGACCCGCGACGCCCGCGTGATCGGATCGATCTCGGGAGGCTGCGTCGAGAGCGACGCCGTGATGCTCGGGCTCGATGCCCTGCGCACCGGCACCGTGCGCCGCGCGCGGTTCGGTTTCGGCGACGACGGCACGGTCACCCCCATCGCCGCGGGGCTCGCCTGCGGGGGTGCGGTCGACGTCGTGGCGTACCGGATCGACGCGGACGCCACGCGCGCCGCCCTCGACGACGCGCGCACCGGCCGCGCGGCGACCCTGCGCCTCGACCTCGACGGCGAGGCCCTCGTGCTACACCGCCCGGCACCGCCCCGGCTCATCGTGCTGGGCGCGGGTGAGCACGCCGCGGCGCTCTGCCGACTGGGGGCCGCCGCCGGATTCGCGGTGACCGTGTGCGACGACTGGGCCCTGCTGGTGACGCGCGAACGCTTCCCCGACGCGACCGAGCTGGTCGTCGCGGCCCCCCACGACTACCTCGCCACCCTCGACGAACCCGACGCGCGCACGGCGGTCTGCGTGCTGACGCACGACGAACGGCTCGACGTGCCCGCTCTTCGCGCGGCGCTGCGTCTGCCCGTGGGGTTCGTGGGCGCGATGGGGGCGCGGGCCACCGTCGCGCGCCGCGCGAAGCTCCTGCGCGCGGCGGGGGTCACGGATGCCGAGCTCGCCCGCCTGCACTCCCCCCTGGGCCTCGACCTGGGCGGCGTCACCCCCGAAGAGACGGCGCTCTCGGTGATCGCCGAGATCGTGGCATCCCGCAACGCCGCCGACGCCCGTCCGCTGCGCGACCGGCGCGGCCCCCGCCTGCACGGGATGGACCTCGACGCATCGTGCGCGGTGAGGAGCGCATGAGCGTGCTCGTCGTGCGCGGCGCGGTCGCCGTCGTCGACGGGACGGGGCGCGTGCACACCGGCGACGTCGTGAGCGTCGACGGCACGATCGTCGCCTCGGCCGATCTTTCGGGGGCGACCGTGATCGACGCCACCGGGTGCGTCGTGACCGCCGGGCTGGTCAACGCGCACCACCACCTCCTGCAGACGGCGTTCCGCACGCTGCCCGGCACCCGCGGCATCCCCATGCGCGACTGGTTGCCGGCGATGGCCGCGGCGTACTCCGCCGCCGGCGTCGACCCCGAGCTCACCGGGCTCGCCGCGCGGGCGGGGCTCGCCGAAGCCCTGCTGAGCGGGGTGACCACGGTCGCCGACCACCACCTGACCTGGCCGAGCGGCGCCGACACCGTCGGCATGGCGCGCGCGGCGGCCGCCGCGGCCCGCAACCTCGGCGCCCGACTCGTGTTCGTGCGTGGCGCCGCGCGCGACGATCCCGCCGAGGCGGCGGCCTCGGCCGACGCGATCGTGCGCGCCCTCGTTCCCGGGGCGCCCGGCGGCATCAGCGCCGACGGTGCGCTGCAGGTCGCCGTGGGCCCGGCCGGAGTGCACAGCGATCCCCGTGAGACGTTCGACGCGCTCGGCGAGGTCGCCCGCGTGCACGGTCTGCGCCGCCGCACGCAGGCGAACGAGGTCGTCGACGTCGCCATCGCCCTCGAACGCTACGGTGCCCGCCCGCTCGACCTGCTCGAGGAGTGGGGTTGGCTCGACGCCGACGTGACCCTCGCCCACCTGTGCGACGTGTCGGACGACGAGATCGCCCGGATCGCGGCATCCGGGGCCTCCGCCACCCACGCACCCGGCTGCGACGTGCCGATGGGGTGGGGCGTCGCCCCCGTACGACGACTGCTCGACGCCGGGATCTCCGTCGGGCTCGGCACGAGCGGTGGCGGGAGCAACGACGCGGGGCATCTGCTCGCCGACGCCCGACTGGCGATGCAGGTCTCGGCGCTCGTCGGGCCGCAGCTGCCCGCCGCAGACGTGCTCGCGATGGCCACGGCCGGCTCGGCCGACGGGCTCGGCCGCCCCGAGCTCGGGCGGCTCACCCCGGGATCCGCGGCCGACCTGTGCCTCTGGGACGTCTCGGGGGTCGCCGACGCCGGAGTCGCGGATGCCGTGGCGGGACTGCTGTGGGCCGCACCCGGCCGGCGTCCGCGCGACGTCGTCGTCGGTGGCCGTGTCGTCGTCGCCGGCGGCCGACTGGTCACCGCCGACGAGGACGAGGTCGTCGCCCGGCTGTTCGAGAGGGTGGGACGATGACGACCATGGCTCCCGCGATCCCCGCCGAGAAAACCCCCACCGGCGACGAACGGCTCGGCGCGCACCTGCGCGGACTGCGCAAAGCGCGCGGACTCACGCTGACGCAGCTGGCCGAGGCGGCGACGCTGTCGCATCCCTTCCTCAGCCAGCTCGAACGCGGTCTCGCGCGGCCCAGCATGGCGAGCCTCGAACGACTCGCGCGAGCGCTCGGCACCAGCCGGGTCGAACTCATCGCCGCCTCGGAGCCGCCCCGCCCCGACCACGACGCGCACCCCTCGTTCGTCGGCGCCGACGAGGGCGTGATCGGCCCCTACGCGGAAGGCACCGCGCGTCTGCTCGCGGAGGGCCCCCGACGCTTCGAACCCCTCGAGTTCACCGGCGCCAACCCCGACCCGGGAGACCACTACGTGCACGACGAGGACGAGTTCCTCACCGTGCTCGAAGGGTCGGTGGTGATCTCGTTCGGCGACTTCGGCGAGCGCACCCTGCGGGTCGGCGACTCGGTCTACTGCCGCTCGGGGACCCCGCACCGGTGGCACTCGCCGGGCGGGCTGCCGTATCGGTTGCTCATCGTGAAGGAACTCGTGCACGGCGGCGGTGTCGACGACACCGCAGAAGGAGAGTCATGACCGGAGGCGTCAGCTTCGAAGCCGTCGTCCGCGCCCGTCGCGATGCGGCGGAGGGCGTGGTCGTGCTCGACCTGGAGCGCACGGGTGGCACGCTGCCGCACTGGTCGCCCGGCGCGCACATCGACGTCGTGCTGCCCGACGGTGTCGAGCGGCAGTATTCGCTCTGCGGGTCGCCGACCGAGCGGGGCACGTGGCGCATCGGGGTGCTCCGCGAACGCGAGGGCTCGGTGTGGCTACACGAGAACGCGCACGTCGGTGCACCGCTTCGCGTGCGCGGTCCCGCCAACCACTTCTTGTTCGCCCCCACCGCCGGCCGCGCGTACGTGTTCGTCGCCGGGGGCATCGGCATCACGCCGATCGTGCCCATGATCGAGGCAGCAGAGACCGCCGGGGCGGCGTGGACGCTGCTGTACGCCGGCCGGTCGCGACGCACCATGGCCTTCGTCGACGAGTTGGTCGCGCAGTACGGCGACCGCGTCGAGGTGTACGCCGCCGACGAGGGACGCCGGCTCGACCTCGCGGAGTACTTCGGCGTCCCCGTCGCACGCACCGTCGTCTACTCGTGCGGACCCGCGCGCCTTCTGGAGTCCCTGGATGCCGCGATGGCGGGGTGGCCGCGCGGGAGCCTGCACGTCGAGCGGTTCGAGGCGAAGGTGCTCGGCCCGCCGGTGTGGGCCGAGCCGTTCGAGGTCGACCTGATGATGTCGGGCCTCACCGTGACCGTGCCCCCGGAGCGATCGATCCTCGACGTGGTGGAGGAGCACGGCACGGTCGTCCCCTCGAGCTGTCGGGTGGGCACGTGCGGCACCTGCGAGGTCGCCGTCGTCGACGGCGAGGTGGAGCATCGCGACTCCGTCCTCTCGCCGGAGGAACAGGATGCCAACCGGTCGATGATGGTGTGCGTGTCACGGGCGGCGTGCGGGCGGATCACGCTGGAGCTGTAGGAGCAGGACGGGCATTCGCCGCGGCCGACGGGGCTGCGCGCAAGGTTTGTCACGAGGGTCACGCCCAGGAAATACAGCGGAAACGCGCGGTTCCTAGCATCGGAACATCGCCGGATGTTGGTCACACCAACACTGGCCGGCCACTCCCGGTGGCCCGCCCCGATGCCGTGGCCCCTGTCTCGAAGTCTGTCTGCCCGACTCCCCGGAGGACCCCGTGTCTGCCGTTCCACCCGTCTCGATCGCCGCGCTGCGCGGCGTGCGCCTGACCTCGGGCGCCGTCGTCGACATCGCGCTCGACGGCGACGAGGTGCTCGCGGTCGTGCCGGCCGGAAGCCCCCTCCCCGACACCGACGGCGAGACGCTCGACCTCACCGGGTACCTCGTCACCGCGGCGGGCGCCGAGCCGCACGCCCACCTCGACAAGTCGCAGTCGTGGGACGCCATCCAGCCCCCGTTCGGCGACCTCGTGCGCGCCATCGAGAGCTGGCAGGCCTTCGCCGTCACCCTCGACGAAGACGAGACGCTCGGTCGGGCCCGGTCGACGGCACTGCGGATGCTGGCATCCGGGATCACGTCGATCCGCACCCACGTCGATCTGCTGCACGGCTCCGACCCCCTCATCGGCGTGCGGGCCCTGGTGCGCCTGCGCGACGAGCTCGAGGGCCTGATGGACATCGAGCTCGTCGCCCTCGGCGGCCCCACCGTGCCCGACGCGGTGTTCGACGCCGCGCTCGACGCGGGCGTCGACCTCGTCGGCGGAGCGCCCCACCTCGCCGACGACCCCCTCGCCGACCTCGAGCGCCTCATCGCCCTCGCGCGCCGCCGCGACGTGGGCCTCGACCTGCACACCGACGAGAGCCTCGCCGGAGCCGACACCCTCGCCGCGTACGCCCGCGCCGTCACCGGGTGGCACCGCCCCCGCACGGCCGGTCACTGCGTCCGCCTGAGCATGATGCCCGCCGCCGACCTCGCTCTGCTCGCCGACGAGATCCGCGCCGCCGACATCGGCGTGATCGCCCTGCCCATCACCAACCTGTACCTGCAGGGATGGGATGCCGCGCACGCGGTGCCCCGCGGGATCGCGCCCCTCGGCCGCCTCCGCGCCGCCGGCGTGCGCGTCGCGGCCGGTGCCGACAACGTGCGCGACCCCTTCAACCCCGTGGGCCGCTGCGACCACCTCGAGACCGCCTCGCTGCTCGTCTCGGCCGGTCACCTGGCACCCGAGGCGGCGATGGATGCCGTCACGACCGGTGCCCGCGACGTGATGGGCCTGCCCGTCGCCGGTCCCGTGCCGGGCGCCCGCGCCGACCTCGTCGCCGTGCGCGCCGACTCGCTCGGCGACGCCGTCGCCTTCGCGTCGGCCGACCGCGTCGTCCTGCACCGCGGCCGACTCGTCAGCCGCACCACCGTCTCGACCGAGACCGCGGCATCCGTCGCCCTGCCCGTCCGAACCCGCTCCGCCGCACCCGCGACGGCGTCGTAACCCGCCCCCAACGGAAAGTGAGCGCCCCCGTGACCTTGGCCTCTCCCGCCCCGGCATCCGTCGCGGATCCCACCGCGCCGATCCTGGACTTTCGCAACGTCGCCCTGACATTCCCCAACGGCACGACCGCCCTCTCCGGCGTCGACCTCACCGTCCATCCCGGTGAGTTCGTCAGCGTCGTCGGCCCCTCGGGCTGCGGCAAGTCGACTCTGCTGCGCATCGCCTCGGGCCTCGAAACGGCCAGCGAAGGCACCGCGACCGTCAACACCGACCGCATCGGCTACGTCTTCCAGGACGCGACCCTGCTGCCCTGGCGGGACGTGCAGTCGAACGTCGAACTGCTCGCCGAGCTGAACTGGCAGCCCAAGCGCGTGCGCGTGCCGAAGGCCAAGTGGGCCATCGACCTCGTCGGCCTGAACGGCTTCGAGAAGCACCTGCCGAAGCAGATGTCGGGGGGTATGAAGATGCGCACCTCGCTCGCGCGCTCCCTGACCCTCGACCCCGAACTGTTCCTGTTCGACGAGCCGTTCGGCGCACTCGACGAGATCACCCGCGAACGCCTGAACGACGAGCTCATCAAGATCTTCGTCGCGCAGAAGTTCGGCGGTCTCTTCATCACCCACTCGGTCTCCGAGGCCATCTACCTCTCCACCAAGGTCGTCGTGATGTCGGGGCGACCCGGACACCTCGTCGACACCTTCGAGATCCCCTTCGACATGCCGCGCGACCCCGAGATCCGCTACACCGCGGAGTACGCGAAGCTCGTCGGCGAGGTCTCCCACGCCCTTCGGGAAGGACACTCATGAGCACCACTTCTGCAGAGCCGGTCGCCGTCGAGTCGCCCGCGCCCACGGCATCCACTCCCCCGCCCACGCCACCGCGCCCGCGCGCGACCGGCGCCCGTCGCGGGTTCGGGGCTCGCCTCGCCGTCATCGCGCCGCCGTTCGCGGTGCTGGTGGTGCTGCTCGGCGTCTGGTACGCCATCTCGATCGGGCTCAGCGCCTCGGGCAAGGGCTTCCTCATGCCCATGCCCCACGAGATGTTTACCCTCGGCTTCTTCGACCCGCAGGTGGGCGCCGACATCTGGATCGCGCTCTTCCGAACGACCGGCGTCGCCCTCACCGGACTGATCGTCGCCATGGTCCTCGGCATCGGCTGGGCGATCGCGATGTCGCTCGCCCGCTGGGTCGAGCGCTCCACCTACGCCTACGCCGTGATGCTGCAGTGCATCCCGATCCTCGCGCTCGTGCCGCTGGTCGGATTCTGGTTCGGCTACGAATTCCTCGCCCGCGTCATCGTCTGCGTGCTGATCGCCCTGTTCCCCATGGTCTCGAACACGCTGTTCGGCCTGCAGTCGGTCGACAAGTCCCAGCGCGAGCTGTTCCGCCTGCAGAAGGCCAACAAGTGGACGGTGCTCACCAAGCTCACCCTCCCGGCCGCGCTCCCCTCGATGTTCGTCGGAATGCGCACCTCGGCCGGCCTGTCGGTCGTCGGCGCGATCGTCGGCGACTACTTCTTCCGACGCGGCGAGCCCGGTATCGGCTCGCTCATCGCCAACTACCAGTCGCGTCTGCAGAGCGCCGAGCTGTTCGCCGCCATCCTCGCCGCGTGCCTGCTCGGAGTCGCACTCTTCGTCTTCTTCGGCTGGCTGTCGAAGGCGGCCGTCGGCCGCTGGTACGACAGCACGCTCTGACCGACTCCCCGCATTCCGGATGCCACGGCTCCCCCCTCCGCAACGGGTGGGGAGCGGCATCCGGCGTACCCGAAAACCCGCACTCGAACACCCGCACCCGAACACCCGCACCCGAGAGCTCCACCCGTCACAGAAAGCGAACCAGCATGCAGCGCTCCACCCTTCTTCGCGGCACCGCCGTCACCGGCGCCTTCGCGATCGCCCTCACCCTCACCTCCTGCGCCGGTAGCGCCGGGGAGCAGGCCGCCCCCGCCACCGACATGCCCATCGGCGCCGTCGACCTCTCGGCCGACTGCCCCGCGACCGTCGTCGTGCAGACCGACTGGAACCCCGAAGCCGAGCACGGTCACCTCTACGAGATGATCAAGGACGACTACACGATCGACGCCAACACCAAGGCCGTCACCGGCCCGCTGATGTCGGACGGCGAGTACACCGGCGTCAACCTCGAGATCCGCGCCGGCGGTCCCGCGATCGGCTTCCAGACGGTCTCGGCCCAGATGTACCAGGACGACAAGATCACCCTCGGCTACATCAGCACCGACGAGGCGATCCAGCTGTCGGCCACCACGCCCACCAAGGCCGTCTTCGCTCCCCTCGACATCAGCCCCACCATGGTCATGTGGGACCCCGCCACCTACCCGGACGTCAAGACGATCGACGACGTCAAGGGCGCGCTGTCGTCGAACGGCGGCGTGTGGCGCTACTTCGACGGCTCGGCCTACATCGAGTACCTCAAGAGCGCCGGCCTGGCCGACGCCTCGATCCTCGACGGCTCGTACGACGGGACGCCCTCGAACTTCGTCGCCGCCGGCGGCAAGGACATGCAGCAGGGCTTCGCCTCGGCCGAGCCGTACGTCTACCAGAACGAGGTCTCGGCCTGGGGCAAGCCGGTCGACTTCGCCCTGATCCACGACGCCGGATGGCAGACGTACCAGTCGTCGGTGTCGGTGAAGTCCGACAAGTTCGACGAGCTGTCCCCGTGCCTGTCGAAGCTCGTCCCCGTGCTGCAGAAGGCCGGCGTCGAGTACTACAAGGACCCCTCGGCGGCGAACGACCTCGTGCTGAAGCTCGTCGACGAGTACGCCACCGGCTGGACCTACACGCAGGGCGTCGCCGACTACTCCGTCAAGACCCAGGTCGACCTGGGCCTGGTGGGCAACGGCCCCGACTCCACCTACGGCAACTTCGACGACACCCGCTTCGCGGACTTCTACACCAAGGCCAGCAAGGTCTACTCCGACCTCGGCACCCCGCCCGCCTCGGGCGAGACCGCGGAGGACCTGTACACGAACGAGTTTATCGACACCTCGATCTCGTTCTGACCGCCCCGGCCCGGTCCGCTTCGCGCGGGCCGGGCCGTTCGGTCGGGTCGCCCCGGTCCCCGAGCTCGGCAACGGGACCCCGACCACTTCCTCCCCCACACCCCCGGCATCCCTTCCGCCCGTTCCACCCGGAGACACACCCATGAGCGACACCGCCACCCGCGTCCTCTCCCTCGAGGACGAGCTGCTCGACCTGCTCGGTCCCGCCGCCGTCAGCACCGAACCGCGCGTGCGCGAGCGCGCGAGCATCGACGGCTCGCCGATGTCGCCGATCATCGCCGCCAAGCTCCCCCTCGGCCTCGCCGACCTGGTCGTCTTCGCCGCCGACGCGGAGCAGATCGCCACCGCCGTCGCCGCGGCCTCGCGCCACGGCGTTCCCGTGACCGTGCGCGGCAAGGGCACCGGCAACTACGGCCAGGGCATTCCGATGCAGGGCGGCCTGGTCATCGACACCACCCGCGCCAAGGCCATCGTCGAGGTCGGCGACGGCTACATCACGGCCGAGGCCGGCACCCCGATGGTGCTGCTCGAACAGGCCGCGTGGGCCGCGGGCCAAGCCCTGTGGATGTACCCCTCGACGGCGCAGTCCACCATCGGAGGATTCCTCTCGGGCGGCTCCGGCGGCACCGGCTCGATCGCGCACGGCTCGAACGACCGCGGTTTCGTGGCCGCCCTCGACGTCGTGCACGCCGACGGCAGCGCCGAGATCCACCACTTCGAGGGCGACGAGGCTCAGAAGTACGTGCACAACTACGGCACCGCCGGCGTCATCGTGCGTGCGACCGTGCGCCTCGAACCGCTGCGCGAGTGGCGAGGGCTCTGGGCGAGCTTCCCCGACTACGCCGGCACGCTGTCGGTGCTGCAGACGATCGGCAACCTCGACCCCTCACCGCGCCTGGTGTCGGGCGACGGACCCGAGATCTCGGCATCCCTCCCCGCCGACGAGGCCATCCCCGAGGGCCGGTCGAGCCTGCGCGCGATCATCGACGCCTCGCTCATCGAGACCGTCACCGCGATCATCGAGGGCGCCGGCGGCCGGGTCGAAGCCGTGCGCGAGGGACCGCAGGCCAGCATCCGCCTGTCGATGCTGAGCTACAACCACCCCATCGAGTGGTACCAGAAGAGCCAGCCGCACGAGGTGTTCCACCTCGAGGTCGCGGGCGCTCCCCTGGCCGACGACGTCGACGCCGTCGAGGCCGTGTTCCCGGGCGGGAAGCTGCACATCGAGTCGACCAAGGAGTACCCCATCGGCATGCTCGCCGCTCCCTACGTCAGCGAGGACGACGTGTACCGCGGCATCGCCGACCTCAACGCGATCGGGGTGGGCGTGCACAACCCGCACCAGTGGAACGTCGACTTCAACGTCGAGCAGACCGCCGCCACCGCCCGCCTCACCGACCCGAACGGCCTGCTGAACCCCGGCAAGCTCGACCCCGCCTACGGCGGACCCCGAAAGGGAGCGATCATCTCATGACCCGCCTTCTCGCCGAGCTCAGCGGCCCCGCCGCTGCGGCCGCCCTCACCGAGGACTCGATCCTCGTGCTGCCCACCGGCGCCATCGAGCACCACGGTCCGCACCTTCCGCTCGCGACCGATGCCATCGTCGCCGAGGCCTCGGCCACGGCGGCCGTCGCTCGGGCCGCCGCCCAGGGCCTCGACGTCTGGCAGCTGCCGACCCTGTCGATCACGAAGTCCGACGAGCACTCGTGGGCGCCGGGCACGCTCTGGCTGACGCCTGAGACGATGATGCAGACGGTCGTCGACATCGGCCGCTCGATCCTCACCACCCGCGCCCGCACGCTCGTCTTCCTCAACGGGCACGGTGGCAACGTCGCCCTGCTGAACGTCGCGAACCGCGAGCTGCGTCGCCGCTTCGGCCTGCGCACCTTCTTCATGCCCGCCGCCCGCGTGCCCTCGTTCGACGGCACCGACGGCACCCCCGACGAGCACGGCACCGGCATCCACGCCGGCTACGGCGAGACGAGCATGATCATGCACCTGCGCCCCGAGCTGGTCGACCCGGCCGAATTCCACGCCACCGTGCCCGCGCACATCGGCGAGTTCCGCCACATCGGCTTCAACTCCAAGCCGGTGACCTTCGGCTGGCTGTCGAACGACTTCGGTCCCACCGGCGTGCTGGGCGACCCGACCGGCGCGAACGCCGAGGCCGGCGCGCGGATGTTCGAGGAGAGCGTGTCGTTCGTCGTCGAGGCGCTCGAGGAGATCAGCCGCTTCGACTACACCGCGTGATGCGGGCGAGGCGCGCACGACTCCTGCACGACGGGCGGATGCGGTCGCTTTGCCCGGGCGGGCGACCGGCCCGCAGGAGTCGTGCGCGGCCCGAGGGACGCGCATGAGCGTCGCCGCCGAAACCGGCCAGGGCGTCCGGGCCTACGGCCAGGTGCTGCGCCTGCCCGGGGCGCGGACGTTCGTCGCCGCCGGGATCCTCGCGCGCTTCCCCCGGGCGACACTGTCGCTCGGCATCATCCTCCTCGTCTCGGCCGCGACCGGCAGCTTCGCCTCGGCCGGGCTCGTCGTGGCACCGCTCGTGGTCGGCATGGCGATCGCGGCCCCGCTGTGGTCGTCGCGCATGGATCGGCACGGGCAGTCGCGCGTGATCCTGGTGTCGCTCGGATGCCTCGTGCTCGCGGCATCCGCATTCCTCGCCCTCGTGCTGACGGGGTCACCGTTCTGGACGTGGCTGATCGCGGCGTTCGTGACGGGGGCGGCGACCCCGGATCTCACCTCGGCCGTGCGGGCACGGTGGACGGTGCTGGCCCCGCCGTCGCAGCGGACGGCCGCGTTGGCCCTCGAGACCATCGCCGACCAGATGGTGTTCATCGCCGGTCCCCCCGCCATCACGGCGGTGGCCGCGGCTCTCGATCCGGCCGTCGCGGTGCTGGGGTCGCTCGGACTCGGGCTGATCGGCGGCGTGTGGCTCGCGTCGCAGCGCGGCACGCAAC
Source organism: Microbacterium sp. CFBP 8801 (assembly GCF_014839455.1). Lineage (NCBI taxonomy): Bacteria > Bacillati > Actinomycetota > Actinomycetes > Micrococcales > Microbacteriaceae > Microbacterium > Microbacterium sp. CFBP 8801. The sequence goes on from NZ_JACYNU010000008.1 coordinate 134,740, forward strand.
CCGCGTCGACTCCGCGGACGGAGCGGCGCGGTGTGGTGCTGCCGCCCGCCGGGGTGATTCCCATCGCTCTGGCCTGTGTCGCCCTCGGCGGCGTGTTCGGCGCGTTCGACGTGGGCCTGGTCGGCTGGGCCGAGGTGGGTGGGCACCCGTGGCTGGCCGGACCGGCGTTCAGCGCCCTGGCCGTCGCGATCGCGATCGGCTCGGTCGTCACGGGCGCGCGCACGTGGCGTCTCTCGCCCGCCGCGCGCTACATCGGCTTCGCGGCTCTGGCGGCCCTGGTCGCCGTCGGCCTGCCGTTCGCGCAGGGCTCCGTGCCGGTGCTGTTCGGGGTCATCCTGCTGCTCGGGCTGGCGGTGTCGCCGGTGATGGTGTCGGGGATCCTCGTCGCCTCGGCCCGCGCCCCCGAAGGACGCGTCACCGAAACCCTCGCCTACCCGACCGCCGCGATGTCGCTCGGTGTGCCGATCGGCGGTGTGATCGCCGGAGCTGCCCTGGATGCCACGGGCCCGGCCGTAGCCCTCGTCACGATCGCGGTGTCGCTGGCGCTGGCCGCGGGGATTGCCGCGGTGGGCGAGGCGGTGCTGCGGGTGGGGCGGTCTGACCCGACGCCCTGACGCGCGACTCCCACCCCCGTTGAGTGTCCATGACACGCCGCCCCCGACCGCTCGCGAGCGGCGTGTTCTGGACGCTCAACGGGTGAGTGCCGCGCCGAGGTGACGGAGAACCGAGACGTGGCCGTCGTCGGGACGCAGGTCGAGCCTCGCGTGCGGGAGAGCGACCGCCAGCATCCGCGCGTGGGCGGGAGGGATCACGCGGTCGCGTTCGCCCTGGACGAGGAGGACGGATGCCGTGACCTCCGCGAGCTCGAAACCCCAGTGCCGGGTGAAAGCGAGGTCGTCGTCGATCAGACCGTCGGGTCCGAACTCCTCGGCCGCTCCGGCGTCGGCTCCGAGTGAGGCCCACTCATCCTCGAGCGCCGCGAAGTCGGCATCCACGAACTGCGCCGGATCGAACTGATCGGTCTCGGCGAAGCGGCGCCGGGCGGCCTCGCCCTTCAGCGCGGCGCGCAGGCCGCCGGGCGCCTGCATTGCGGCGAACCAGTCGTCGTCGCCGGTGAACGGCGCGGGCGAGGCGAACGTGATCACCGCGCGGACACGGTCGGGCATCGCCGCGGCGCACGCGAGGGCGTGCGGTCCGCCACCCGAGGCTCCGACCGAGACGACGGATGCCACGCCCAACTCGTCGAGCACCGGCCGGGTGCCCGCAGCGACGTCGGCGACCGTGCGTCCGGGCATCCGCGGCGAACCGGCGTAGGCGGGACGGGCGATCGAGACGACCGCGAGACCCCGGGTGTCGGCCGCGCGCTGCACCGGGGGGAGGATCGCCCCCGTCTGCGGCGAACCGTGATGCCAGAGCAGCACGTCGCGTCCGGCGATGTCGGCGTGGGACGTGTGGACGTCGAGCCCCGCGATGGTCCTCTGCATGCGCCTACGCTGGCACGCCCGCCTCGCGAGCGCGAGGGTGCGACCGCCGCCTGCCGAAGCAGTGCGCCGAAACCCGGACGATGACGGGGCGGCCGTACGGCGTGTTGTGGACGCTCAGCGTGTTCATGCGCGCCCGCAGCGCCTCGAAAGACGTTGAATGTCCAGGACACGCCGCCCCCGGCGGGCGGGGCGCGGCGTGTCTTGGACACTCAACAGGGGGATTTTGGGGGGCGGGGGACGGGGGACAGGGACGGGGGATGCCGCGCCGTGGGGCTACAGGATGACGCCGTACTCGTCGGCCAGCGCGGGCAGCTCCTCGTGCAGCACGCGGGATGCCTCGGCGGCGAGCGGGTTGGTCGAGACGCCGCGGTCGTTGACGAGCTTTCCGCCGACGTAGACCTGCTGCAGGTTGCGCAGCCCGCAGGCGAGCACGTAGCTGCGCACGGGGTTCCAGAGCGGTCCGATGTCGGGGGTACGCGGGTCGACCACGACGAAGTCGGCGAACTTGCCCACCTCGAGGCTGCCGACGCGGTCGTCGACGCCCATGATCTCGGCTCCCCCGAGGGTGTGCAGGCGCAGCACGCGCTCGGGCATCATCGACAACGGGTCGTGGGTGCGGGCGCGCTGCATGAACATCCCCATGCGCATGTTCTGCCAGGGGTCGGCGACGTCGGTGCAGGCCTGGTCGTCGAGACCCATGCCGACCTTCATGCCGAGATCGAGCATCTCGGGCACGTGCGCGATGCCCGACGCCAGACGCCCGTTAGATGCCGGCTGCCACGACATGCTCGCGCCGCCGGCCGCGGCATCCTGGATGATCTCGGGCGTGGTCTGGATGAAGTGGCCGAACATCATGCCCGGGCGAAGAGCACCGGCGTTCTTGTACAGCTGGAACTTGGTCTGCTGGTGCTCGATCGCCTCGTAGGTCTCGAGGAAGTGCGCCTGGTTGGTGACGCCGAAGCGGTCCATGACCGCGACCTCGATCTCGGCGGCGTCGGGCCGCGTCGACCACTGCACCTGGCCCATGATCGAGGCGCCGAGGGCGAGGTCGGGGTCCATCGCGAGCACGTGGTCGAGCGACGCCTCGAAGCGCGCGAAGATCTCGTCGTCGGTGCCGACGGTGGCATCCAACGCGATCGAGTCGACGAAGCGGAGGCCGGCGTCGTGGCATCCATCGGCCTGTCGCGTGTGCCAGGACTGGTCGCGGAGCAGTCCGCCGCCGTCGCTGCGCTTGCCCTCGACCATCGGCTCCCACGGCAGGAGCGGGTCGGTGAAGTTGTACGCCGTGGTGACGCCGTTGGCGAGGAAGTCGAGCGAGCCGTGCAGCGTCGCCCAGTAGATCTGGTCGGGTGAGGCGTTGTTCAGCACGCTGAACATCGAGGTGCACCAGCCGTAGAGCGTCTGGTCGACGCCGAGTCCGCGCGAGCCGCTCGTGAAGAGGTGGCTGTGCGACGAGACGAACCCGGGAGCGACGAACTTGCCGTCGACGTCGAGGATCTCGTCGGCGGTGACGCCCGGATCGGGGTCGCCGGCGCCGATCGCCGCGATGCGGCCGTCGGTGACGAGCAGGAAGCCCCGCTCGATGTAACCGGGGTCGTCGGTGCCCGCGGGAACCGTGATGAGCCGTGCGTTGATTACCAGAAGCGACATGTTGATGACGGTAACAATGGCGTGTTTCCGCGGTGTTCCGAGCGGGTAGCGGGTTGTGTGCGCGCGGCGTGGAGCCGCGCGGCCCCGTTGAGTGTCCAGGACACGCCGTGTGGGGGCGGGCTCGTGCGGCGTGTTGTGGACACTCAACGCCGGGAAGGGCGGCGGGGGGCGAGAGGGACGCGCGTCAGGCGGAGGCGCGGCGCACGGCGGGGGCGATGGCGGCGAGCACCTCGTCGCGCGCGGGCGTCGACGGGAACACCAGAAAGAGGTGCGGCACCCCCTCGCGGCGGAGGAACTCGACGGGGACTCCGGATGCCGAGAGCTCGCCCGCGTACTCCTCCGCCTCGTCGGACAGCGGGTCGACGCCCGCCGCGACGATCACCGCCGGCGCGGAGCCGGTGAGGTCGGGGGCGCGCAGCGGCGCGGCCTCGACCGGGACCGCGGACATGGTCGTCGCGGCGACTGCCCCGGGCACCGCTGCCGCCGGGCCGGGCTGCGGCGTCGGGGCCGCGGCCGTGGCCGGGGCCGCGGCATCCTGCACATACAGCCCCCAGTACCACTGCATGCCGCGCGAGGTCAGCGGCAGGTTCTCGGTGTGCGCGCGATAGCTCGGGCGGTCGGGATCGGGCGCGTCGAGCACGGGGCACAGCAGCACCTGGCACCGGATGCCGGGAGCCCGGCCCTCACGCGAACGCAGCGCCAGAGCCGCGGCGAGGTTGCCCCCGGCGCTGTGCCCGGCGACGCCGAGAAGATCGGGGTCGACCAGACCGCCCGCGCCCTCGGCGGCGAAGCGCAGGGCGCGGTCGAGGTCGTCGAGACCGGCCGGGAAAGGGTGCTCGGGCGCCAGTCGGTAGTCCACGCTCAGCACCTGGGTGCCGGTCGCCGCGGCGAGTGCGCGGCAGAGGGCGTCGTTGTTGTCGAGGTTGCCGGCGACCCAGCCGCCGCCGTGAGCGAAGACGAGCGTGCCCCGGTGTCCGGTGCGGGGTCGGTAGAGGCGGAGCGCGAGGCCGTCGGCATCCGTGTCGATCGACTCGACGACGTCGTCGTCGGGCAGGCGTACCCACGACGGGTTGGCACGCAACTCGGCGATGCGCGCGGCGTCGTCGCCGTCGGCATCGGTCGCTCCCGAGGGGATCGTGCCCGCGCTCGCGGCGAGGCGGGCCAGGTGTGCGCGCACGTCGGGGTCGGTGATGGCCGGGTGCACGGTGTCGGTCACGGGGTCTCCAGGCAGGTCGAGTGTCCAGGACACGCCGCGCCGGTGCGGCGGGATGCGGCGTGTCCTGGACACTCACGAGAGGGGATGCGGGCGAGAGCGAGAGTACGGGGCGCGATCGCGCGGCGAGGGCGGGTTCGCCAGAGCGTTACGGGGCCGAAACACCGACGTCGCGCGCCACGCGCACGATGGCGACATGACCGTGCCCGAAGAGCGCGCCGCCTCGATCCTCGCCGCGCAGCGCTACGTCGTGATCGGCACGGCCGATGCCGACGGGCCGTGGACCGCCGCCGCGCAGTACCGTCTGCTCGCGCGCGGCATGTACGTGGAGTCCGGCCGCGCCTCGCGGCACGCCCGCGCGATCTCGGCGTCGGGGGTGGCATCCGGGGTCGTGTACGACTCGTCGGCCGCGATCGCCGACGCCGACGGTGTTCAGCTGTCGTTCCGAGCGAGCGAGGTGGATGCCGACGCCTCGGCGATCAGCGCCGTGCTGGCCGAGCGGTTGCCGAGGGATGCCGGAACCGACGAGGACGCCGCCGCGGTGCTGGCGGTACCCGACAAGCGCCTGTACGTGCTCGAGGTGGAGCGCGTGTTCGTGTTCGACCGCGATGCGTGGCGCACGCGCGGAACCGACGCGCGGCTGGAGGTCGACGCGGCCGCGGTCTGGGCACGACTCACGTGAGATGACGCCCGCCGACGCGGGTGGGCGAGAGCGTTACGCCGCCGAAACAGCCCCGACGTCACGGCGTGCGACGCTCCGCGTACGGTGACGCCCGAGGGCGACCCGAACCTCGCCAGAAGGAGTGCCATGTCCTACCGCGTCATCGTCACCGGGGGCTCCGGCGGCATCGGTGCCGCCATCGTCGCCCGGTTCGCCGCCGACGGCGCCGCGGTCGTCGTGCTCGATCGGCGCGCCCCGGCCGAGGGCGCGGCATCCGGCTTCTTCGCCGTCGACCTGCGGGACCCGCTCGACACCCGGCGTGCGGTGGGCGAAGCGGTCGCGGCCCTCGGCGGCGTCGACGTGCTGGTCAACTGCGCGGGAGTCTTCCAGCACGCGTCGCTGCTCGACATCACCGTCGACGACTGGGACCGCGTGCTCGACATCAACGCGCGCGCGACCCTCGTGACCATGCAGGCGGTCGCGCCGACGATGCTCGAGGCACGCAGCGGCGCGATCGTGAACATCGCCAGCATGGCGGCCAAGCAGGGCGGTGGCGGCGAGGGGCACTACGCGGCGTCGAAGGCCGCGGTCGTGGCCCTCACCCGTGCCGGAGCGCAGGAATGGGGATGCCACGGCGTCACCGTCAACGCCGTATGCCCCGGATACGTGCTCACCGACATGGGCGCCGACACCCGCTCCGAGGCCGACGTCGCCGCGTGGAGCGCGAAGTCTCCGTTGGGACGACTCGGCATTCCGGAGGACGTCGCGGGAGTGACGCACTTCCTCGCGTCGCCGTCCGGCAGCTACCTGACGGGACAGGCCATCAACGTCACCGGCGGAATGGTCATGCACTGAGCCGCGCGGGTACGCCGATGAGGCGGGCGTGGAAAAAGGGCCTTTCGGCTCCGAATAACCCGCCTCGGACTGTTCGCAGATAATTTCCTCGGACCAAAACTGTTTTGTGCCACTATGTCGTCAGTCGTCCGATAAAGACCCGCCGACGGTATAGATGCCGAGGCGCGGACGTTGAACAGCCCTCTCTGAAAGGCGCGATCATCGTCAGTTCTGGAATCCGCGGCACGTTTTTCGATTTCATCGACGACCCGTGGAAGCACGTGGGCAGAGAAGAGGAATCGGCGCGATTCCTCCGTGACGGCCTGCTCGTGGTCGACGACGGCCTGATCGTCGCCTTCGGACCCTTCGACGACATCTCGCCCCAGTACCCCGGTCTCGACATCACCGAGATCAGCGGGCGCATCATCACGCCCGGTTTCATCGACGGCCACGTGCACGTTCCGCAGACGCGGGCCCTCGGCGCTTTCGGGCAGCAGCTCCTGCCGTGGCTCCTCGACACTGTCTTCCCCGAGGAGGCTCGCTACAGCGACCGCGAGTACGCGCGCGCCGGATCGGATCGCTTCCTCGACAACATGCTCGCGGGCGGGACGACGACGGTGCAGGCCTTCACGACGACCTCCACCGTCGCGGTCGAGGAGTTCTTCGAGGCCGCCGCCCGGCGCGACATGCTGGTGATCAGCGGCGTCACCGGTATCGACCAGTTCGCACCGGAGGGCTCGACGAGCACGCCCGAGGAGTTCTACGACGACAGCAAGGCGATGATCGCCAAGTACCACGGCGTGGGCCGTAACCGCTATGCGATCACCCCGCGGTTCGCCCTCGGCGCGAGCAAGGACCTGCTGAAGGCGTGCCAGCGGCTCAAGCAGGAGCACCCCGATCTCTGGGTGAACACCCACATCTCGGAGAACCCGTTGGAGATCTCCAACCTTCTTCTGGCGCACCCGGACTGCACGGATTATCTCGGCGTCTACGAGAAATACGATCTGGTCGGCCCGAAATTCTCGGGAGGGCACGCGGTCTGGCTTTCCGACAACGAATTCGGGCGTCTTTCCGACAGCGGCGGCGCGGTGGTTTTCTGCCCGTGCTCGAACCTTTTCCTCGGCAGCGGCATCTTCCGCCTGGCGAAAGCGACCGACCCCGACAAGCGCGTCAAGATGTCGTTCGGCACCGACATGGGTGGCGGAAACCGGTTCAGCATGATCCAGGTGCTCGACGAGGCCTACAAGGTCGGGATGCTGGGCAACACGTTGCTCGACGGCACGACGAACCGCATCACCCAGGATCTGGCCGCGGCCGAGCGCAGCAAGCTCTCGCCCTACCGCGCGTTCTGGTCGGTCACCCTCGGCGGCGCCGAGGGTCTGTACATCGACGACCAGGTCGGCAACTTCGAGGTCGGGAAGTCCGCGGACTTCGTGGCGCTCGACTGGAACGCCGGTCCGTCCGCGATGCCGTGGCACCAGTCTCTGTTCTTCGGCGACGAGGGCCCGACCACGATGGAACAGGCCGCGCACGCACTGTTCGCGGTGATGATGGTCGGCGACGACCGCAACGTCGACGAGACCTGGGTCTCCGGCATCCGCCGCTACAAGAAGAGCTAGGGGTGGAGCGCCTCGCCGTCACCGACGGCCGACCGGTCGCCGGGGAGGTGTCGGGCGCCGACGACACCGCCGTCACTCTCGTGACCCACCGGAAGGTCGCGGCGCACGACGTCGACGCCTTCGAGGGATGGGTCGAGCAGTCGGGTCGGTCCCTCACGGGCACGCCCGGGTACCTCGGCAGCACCGTGATCACGCCGACCGACGCGCGAGGCGACTGGACGCTCGTGCAGCGCTTCACCGATGCCGCCTCGGCGCGCGCCTGGCTCGACGGCCCCGCTCGGCGTTCGCTCTACGCCCAGATCGCCGACGTACAGGTGCTCGACGAAGAAGTGACGCTGTTCCGGGAGGACCCGACGCACGGCGACGAGGTCTCGGTGCTCATCTCGTCCACCGTTCCCGCGGCGCTCGAGCAGGACTACCTGGCGTGGCAGAAACGCATCTCCGACACCGAGGCGCAGTTCCGGGGCTTTCGAGGGCACCGCATCCAGCGCCCCGTGCCGGGCGTCCAGGACGAGTGGGTCGTCATCCTCACGTTCGACTCGGCCGAGAATCTCGCGGTCTGGATCGACTCGCCCGAGCGGAAACGTCTGCTGCGCGAGGGCGAGCGGTTCAACGCCGACCTCGCTGTCGCCACGTCGAGCTTCGGCTTCGACTTCTGGACGCCCAAGGGCGAGACCGCGCGCGAATCGGTGATGAAGAACAACCTCCTCGTGCTGGCGGCGCTGTATCCGATCGTGTTCGGGTGGGGCTACTTCGTCAGCACCCCGCTCTTCGACGGACCCCACGCCATCCCGTTCTGGCTGTCGCTGTTCGTCGGCAACTTCGTCAGCACGCAACTTCTCGGCTGGTTCGTGATGCCCCGGGTGTTCAAGATGTTCGCCTGGTGGCTGAAGCCGAAGCCGGGCTGGCGCGCGCAACTCCTCGGGTTCGGCATCCTGATCGTCGTCTACGGCGCATCGATGGCGCTCTACGCCTGGTTGCTGTCGCTCGCGGCGTAGTCCCACCCCCGCGCCGACCCCGCGCCTCTCCCGCGTCTCCCCCCTGTTGAGTGTCCGGAACACGCCGCATCGCTGCGCGTCGGCGCGGCGTGTCCTGGACTCTCGACGAGAGGTGTCGCCGGGGCAATGCGCTCGGCACGGCGACGCGGCCGCGCCGGCACGCTCGACAGCGAAGTGCCCGCGGACCGCACGTCGGCGCCGCGCCCCCGCCCCCAGGCGTTGAGTGTCCGGAACACGCCGCATCGCTGCGCGTCGGCGCGGCGTGTCCTGGACACTCAACAGAGAGGTGTCGCCCGGGAGCGGGGCGACGAAGCGCGCTCGGCGGCGAGGTGTCGCCCGCGGCGCGGCGCGGCCGCGACGTGCCGCCGCGCGAACGAACGCGTCAGCACAGCCGCCGGGACACCTCGGCCATCGCCTCGGCGAACGACTCCTCGGCACCCTCGCGACCGCCCGAGAGGTTGACCCCGACGACGCCGGGGAGCGCCAGCATCTCCTCGGCGAGCGCCACGGCCAGGGCGATGCCCTCGGCCCGCGGGTCGTGGGCGTCTCGCACCCGCGAGAGGAAGTCCTCGGGCAGCACGAGCGTGGTGAACGACTCCAGCAGCGCGGCGGACGCGTGATCGACCACCATCGGCACGCACGGGATGTACATCGCCTCCGCGGCGACCTCGTCGATGAACCGGCGCACGGGCGCCGCGCCACCGGCGTGGTTCACGAAGCACACGTCAGCACCCGCCCGGAGCTTCTCGCGCAGTCGGGCGGCCCGGCGCTCGACGGGCGGCGCGGCCGGAGACGCGGCGACCGACACCACGTGCCCGGCGGCACGCGCGAGGGCCGTCGCCTCGGTCGAGTCGAGGTCGAACACGGGCGCGGCATCGGGTCGATGCCCGGTCTCGGTGTGGTCGCCGGTGACGCAGTGCACCCCGGCCACCCCTTCGACGGCCAGCGCCGCCAGCTCCCCCTCGATCGCGACGCGGTTGCGGTCGCGCATGTTCAGCCCGGTCCAGACGCGCAGTCCCCGGCGCTGCACCAGCGACGCGCGGTACGCGGGTGGGAACTGCACCCGGGCGCTCCCCGCGTCGCCGGCGAGGACGGCATCCACTTCTCCGGCGAGCACGGCGGCGCACGCGTCGATGGATGCCACGCTCAACGCGCGCGCGGGAAGATCGGCCACGACCCACGGCCGCGTGCCGAGAGCGTCCAGCGTCGCGAGGGCTCCGGCGGTGCGCGGGGCGGGAGCGGGCACCGTCGATCGGTCGATGCCGGTCCAGGGGACGGTCGGGCGGTGCAGGAACGCGCAGCGGTGATCCGCGTCGATCTCGCACGAACCGTCGAAGCCGACACCGCCGCACGGGCCGTACTCCATGCGCTTGGGACACGCGTCGATGAGGGGCAGCGAGGTCATGGCGGGGAGTGTACGGAGCGCGTGTTTCCACGAATGTTCATGGCGGCAACATCACCGAAATGCGCGATGCCTACGCTCGGCGATACCCGCAGCCTCCCGGAGGACCCCATGATCACGGCCGGCACCACGTTCGGTTTCGACGTCGACGACACCGACGCGCTCGTCGAGGATCCGCTCGCGTTGATGGTGCAGTGGCTTCCTCCCCACGACAGCGAGCTGCGTCCGCTCGCCGCCCTCTCGACCCTCGGCGTCGACGGCCTCCCGTCGCTGCGGCACGTGCTCATCAGCGACCGGGATGCCGCGGGGCTGACGTTCCACACCGACGCCGCCAGCGCGAAGGTCGCCGAGATCGGCGCGAACCCCGTCGCCGCGATGGCGGTCGCGTGGCCCGAGCTCGGTCGACAGCTCGTCGTGCGCGGGATCGTCGAGCGCGTGACGCCCGCCGAGGCCGCCACCGTGTACGCCCAGCGCTCGCGGTACCTGCAGCTGCTGGCCTGGGTGAACACGCGCGAGAACGCCCACCTTCCCGCGGACGCCCGCCGGCACCTCTGGGCCGAGTTCGACGAGGCGCACCCCCAGCTCGAGCCGCCCGCGCGCTGGGTGGGATTCCGCCTGCGTCCCCTCACCCTCACGTTCTGGCGCGGCGATCCCCTCGGCCAGAGCACCCGGCAGCACTACACGCTCGACGACGGCCGTTGGTCGGGCCGGATTTTGGCGGGCTGACATGGACATCACCACCGTCACCTCGTACCGCCCCGCCCGCACGCGCGCCGACCTCGCCCTCGCCCCCGGCGAGGCCGTCATCGCGGGCGGCACCTGGATCATGAGTGAGCCGCAGCCCGGCACCACCGGCTTCGTCGACCTCACGACCCTCGACTGGCCCGACCTCGAGATCACCGCCGAGGGCCTGCGCATCGGTGCGACCTGCACGATCGCGCGCTTGCTCGCGTGGGCCGAGCACGAAGCGCCGCTCGACTGGACCTCGCTCGCCCTCGCCCGCCCGGCCGCCGACGCGCTTCTCGCCTCGTTCAAGATCTGGAACACCGCGACCGTCGGCGGCAACGTGTGCCAGGCGTTCGCGGCGGGGGCCATGATCGCCCTGCTCTCGACCCTGGATGCCACGGCCCTGGTGTGGACGCCCGACGGCGGCGAGCGCGTGATCGCCGTGGCCGATCTCGTCATCGACAACGCCGCCACCTCGCTCGCACCGGGCGAGGTCGTGCGCGCCCTCGACGTTCCCGCGCACGCGCTGCGCTCGCGGGTCGGGCTGCAGAAGATCGCCCTGGCCGAGCTCGGGCGCTCGGGCGCCGTCGTCACGGCCCGCGTCGACCCCGACGGGGCGGCCGTGTTCGTCGTGACCGCCGCGGTGCGTCGACCGCGCGTGCTGCGCTTCGGCCGCCTGCCCGGCGCCGGAGAGCTGCGGGATGCCGTGGCCTCCGCCCCCGATTTCTACACCGACCCGCTCGGCAGCGCCGACTGGCGGCGCGGGGTCAGCGTCGTGCTCGCCGAGCGCCTGCGGACGGCGTTGTCGCGGGATCTGCAGGCGGGTGCCGCGTGAGGGCCCGGGCGTTGCCCGCGCGTCGCGCGACCGTCACGGTTTCGATCGCTCGACGGAGGGGCCGCGCGTGAGATTCGAGGTCAACGGGGCGACGGTCGAGGCCGATCCCCGCCCGGGGCAGAGCGCGCGCACGCTGCTGCGCGAGACGGGCCACGTCGAGGTGAAGAAGGGCTGCGACGCGGGTGACTGCGGCGCCTGTTCGGTGCTGCTCGACGGCGCGCCCACGCACTCGTGCATCGTGCCGGCCGTGCGGTTGGAGGGCCGGTCGATCACGACGGCGGCGGGCCTCGCCCCCGGCGACGAGCTCCACCCGGTGCAGGAGGCCCTGGCCGCCGGCTTCGGGTTCCAGTGCGGGTTCTGCACTCCGGGGATGAGTGTCACGGCATCCACGCTCACCCCCGACGACCTCCCCGACCTCGACCGCCGGATGAAGGGCAACCTGTGCCGGTGCACGGGGTACCGTCCGATCCGCGAAGCGATCCGGGCGTCGGTGCTGGGTCCCGTGCGCGAGACGGGTGGGGTCGCCGAGACGCGCGCGTCGCGGTCGACGTGCACGACTCCGGCGGTACCGTCGCCGACCGTGCCGGGATCGCTGGGGCAGCCGCATGCGCAGGACTCGTGCGCCCCCGCGACCGGTGCCGGATCGTGCGCGGGACACGGCGCGACCTCGCCGCGTGACGCCCACGCCGAGCCGGGGGTCGACGCCGCGGCAGCGGGACGCATCGGCACCTCGGTCGTCCCCGAAGCGGCGCGGCGGATCGTGCAGGGCCGCGAACCCTTCACGTTCGACGAGCCCGTGCCGGGCGGCCCGCCGCTGATCCTGCGCGTCGTCACCTCGCCGCACGCCCACGCGCGCGTGCGTTCCATCGACACCGCCGCCGCCCTCGCCGTACCCGGCGTCGTCGCCGTGTTCACCCACGCCGACGTCCCCGACGTGCGCTACTCCACCGGGCGCCACGAGCACCGCACCGACGATCCCGACGACACTCGCATGCTCGACGACGTCGTGCGCCACGTCGGCCAGCGCGTCGTCGCGGTCGTCGCCGAGACGGCGGAAGCAGCGGATGCCGGATGCCGGGCCGTCCGCATCGACTACGACGTCTTGCCCGCCGTCTTCGACCCCGACGAGGCGCGGAGCCCCGGCGCCCCGCTGCTGCACCCCGACCGCACGCCCGCGGAGCGCGTGATGGCGGCCGAACGCAATGTCGTCGCGGGCTTCCACACCGGGCACGGCGGCGACATCGATGCCGCCCTCGCCGCGAGCCACACGACCGTGACCGGCGAATGGAGCTCGTCGCGCGTCACGCACGCCGCGCTCGAGACGCACGGCTCGGTCGGATGGCTCGACGACGAGGGGCGCCTCGTCGTGCGCTCGTCGACCCAGGTGCCTTTCCTCGCCCGCAACGAACTCGCGCACATCTTCGGCCTCGAGCCGCACCGCGTGCGCGTCTACGCCACCCGTGTCGGCGGCGGTTTCGGCGGTAAGCAGGAGCTGTTCACCGAAGACCTCACGGCCCTCGCCGTGCTGAGACTCGGCCGGCCCGTCGCGTACGAGTTCTCGCGCACCGACCAGTTCGTGCGGGCGTCCCTCCGGCATCCGATGCGCGTACGCGTGAGCGTGGGGGCGGATGCCGGGGGCACACTCACCGCGATGAAGCTCGACCTGCTGAGCGACACCGGCGCGTACGGCAACCACGCGATCGGCGTGCTGTTCCACTCGTGCGCCGAGTCGACGACGCTGTACCGCGTTCCGGTGAAGTGGATCGACGCCGAGGCCGTGTACACGAACAACCCGCCGTCGGGGGCGTTCCGCGGGTACGGCCTCGGGCAGGTGGTCTTCGCCGTCGAGTCGGCGCTCGACGCGCTCGCGGAGCGGCTCGACATCGACCCGTTCGACCTGCGCCGCATCAACGCGGTGAAGGAGGGCGACCCGCTGCACCCCGACGACGACGAGAAGTACGAGGAAGACCTGATCTGGGGCAGTTACGGCCTCGACCAGTGTCTCGACCTCGCGCAGGACGCCCTGCGTCGCGGCAACGGCGTCGAGGCCCCCGCGGGCTGGGTCGTCGGCGAGGGCATGGCCGCCGCGATGATCGCGACGATGGCCCCGCGCGGGCACATCGCCCACACGACGGCGACGCTACGGCCCGACGGCACCTACCTGCTGCGCGTCGGTACCGCCGAGTTCGGCAACGGCACCTCCACGGTGCACCGCCAGATCGCCGCGACCGTGCTCGACGCCGCTCCCGAGCGCCTCGAGCTGTGGGCCGCCGACACCGACGCGGTGCGCCACGACACGGGTGCCTTCGCCTCGGCCGGAACCGTCGTGGCCGGCAAGGCCCTGCACGGCGCGTGCACCGCGCTCCGCCGTCGCATGATCGCCCTCGCGACCGAGCTCGCGGGCGGGGAATCCGCCGCGGCCGACGCGATCGACGACGTGGAGTTCACGGCATCCGGAATTCGCGTCGCGAACGAGGTCGTCACGTGGGAGCGGATCATCGCGGCCGCCCCCGCCGACCACGTCGACGCCGAGGGCCTCACGGCCGACGGCGCGGAGTTCGGCGACCTGCGCTCGCTGGCGTTCAACGTGCACGCCGTGCGGGTGGCCGTCGACCCCGAGACGGGCACGGTGGCCGTGCTGCAGTCGATCCAGACCGCCGACGCGGGCGTGGTCATCAACCCGGCGCAGTGCCGCGGGCAGATCGAGGGCGGCGCCGCCCAGGCCCTGGGCGGCGCGCTCTACGAAGAGGTGCTGCTCGAGGACGGCGTCGTGCAGAACCCGGTGTTCCGCACGTACCGCGTACCGCAGTTCGCCGACGTGCCCGACACGGAGGTGTACTTCGCCGAGACCGACGACAGCCTGGGGCCGTTCGGGGCCAAGTCGATGAGCGAGTCGCCCTACAACCCGGTCGGCGCCGCCATCGGCAACGCGGTCTCGCGGGCCCTGGGACGCCGGGGGTACGAGCTGCCGTTCTCGCGTGACCGGGTGTGGAGGTTGGCGGGCGGGGCCTGAGCGGGGCCGAATTCGGCGTGCCCCACTTCGTGCGACTCACGCCCCCGGAACCTGCACGAAGTGGGACACGGGGGCTCGCCGTTGGGGCAGGGTCAGCGTGGCGCGCTTGCGGGGTTCGGGGCGCGCATTGTGCAGTGGGGCGTCCTTGACCCGCCCCGGTGCACCGTTGCCGCCCCATTTGAGGCGTGGGTCGCCGCCCGCGACCGCCGCGGCCCGCCCCGCGGTCAGAGCGGCGTCGCGCCGCCCCGCACGACGATGCCGCCGGATGCCGGGACGTCGACCTTCAGCACGCTCGGCCGGCCGATGTGCCGCCCCTGCCGCACCGTGAAGCCGAACGGAGCGGGAACGCCGACGCGGTCGCGCAGATACGCCCCCAGCGAGGCGGCGGCGGAGCCGGTGGCGGGGTCTTCGGTGATGTCGCCGACGGGGAAGAGGTTGCGAGCCTCGGCGACCAGGCCGTCGGCGAGGCCGCCCTCGACGTGCACCACGATGGCGGTGCCCTTCCATCCGCGTTCATCGAGGAGTTCCCGCATCCCACCGGGATCGAAGGTGAACGTGTCGAACACCTCGCGCGCGGTCACGGCGACGACCGGGTGCAGGTTGCCGGCGAAGGACTGCGCCAGCGGCATCCGCTCGTCGAGGTCGTCGCGGGTGAGGCCCATCAGGCCGAGCAGGCGGTCGGCCACCTTGGGCTCCAGATCGATGACCCGCGGCTCGACGCTGGTGAACCCGGCGACCAGGGCGCCCTCGGCGTCGCGCTCGGTGACCACGTCGACCGCGCCCGCGGCGGTGTCGAAGACGTAGCTGCCGGCACCCTCGATCTCGGCGAGCGCGACCGCCGTCGCGATGGTGGCGTGGCCGCAGAAGGGCACCTCGTCGTCGGGCGAGAAGTACCGCACGGCGACGCGGTCGCCCTCGCGCGCGGTCACGAACGCCGTCTCGGGGTGGCCGAGGTCAGCCGCGATGCGCTGCATCTGCGCGTCGTCGAGGGAGGTCGCGTCCAGGACGACACCCGCGGGGTTGCCGCCGCCGGGTTCGGCCGCGAAGGCGAGCAACTGCAGGATGCCGGGGGTGTCGGTCATGCCACGATTCTCGTGCAGGACCAGCGATCGTCTGACAGCCAATCCAGGGTGAGTGGATCGGTCGCCGCGCTCCGGCGACGCCGCACGTCGGGTGACGTTCGCCGCGCACGCGATCGCCGTACCGCCTCAGCGGGGCTCCGCCCCCAGGTGCAGCACCGCCTCGGCGAGTGCGCGGATCCCCGCCGCCACATCGCCGCCCGCGACCGCCTCGTCGGGATGGTGGCTGATGCCGTCGGGATTGCGCAGGAACAGCATGCCGACATCGGTGATGGCGCCGATCGCCATGGCGTCGTGCCCCGCGCGACTGAAGAGGGTGGGGGCCTCGCCGCCGATGCCCGCGCGCACGACGTCCTGCAGCAGCGGGGCACAGAACACCGCGGGCGCACTGTGCACCTCGCGGGCGCTCCACCGCAGACCGCGGCGGCCCATGATGGCATCCAATTCGGCCGAGATCGCGTTCCACGTGTCGTCGCGGGTGGTGTCGAACTCACCGCGCAGGTCGAGCGAGAGGTGCGCCTCACCGGGCACGACGTTCACCGCACCGGGGAACGCCTCGAGCTGCCCGACGGTGCCGACGATGTGGTGCTCGCCGCGGCAGATGCGCTCGACCGCGAGGGCGGCTTCACTCGCGCCGAGCAGCGCGTCGCGACGCAGGTCGTAGGGCGTGCCGCCGGCGTGCCGGGCCTCGCCCTCGACGACGAGCTGGAAGCGCCTGGCCGACGCGATCGACGACACCGCGGCGAGCGCCTGCCCGGCGCGGTGGAGTTCGGGTCCCTGCTCGATGTGGGCTTCGAGGTAGGCGACGAGGTGGTCGGGCTCGCGGGCGGCCTCGCCGATACGGCCGGGGTCGAGACCGAAGTCGCGGAACGCGTCGCGCAGAGTGACGCCGTCGGCATCGGTCAGCTCCCACCACGAGGCATCCCACTGGCCGGCCACCGCCGAAGACCCCAGCAGCGCCTTGCCGAAGCGCGTGCCCTCCTCGTCGGAGAACGCGACGACCTCGAGAGCGAACGGGAAGGGACTGGATGCCACGCCGTCGTCGTCGATGCGTCGCACGAGCCGCACGACCTCGAGGGCCATCAGCACACCGACGATGCCGTCGAAACGGCCGGCGTCGGGCACGGTGTCGAGGTGCGAGCCCATCAACAGCGCCGGGGCGTCGGGCGCCCCCGCGGGGGCGAGTCGGCCGACCTGGTTGCCCGCCGCGTCCTGTCGCGTCGTCATGCCGAGTTCGCGCATCCACTCAGCCGCGAGGCGGTTGACGCGAGCGTGCTCGGGCGAGAGGTAGACGCGCGTGATGCTGCCGGGCGTCGCGGTGATGCGCGCCAGTTCCTCGCACCGCCCCATGACGCGCCGGGCGGCCGCGTCGATGTGCGCGGGATCGACGGCGAGGCGCGTGGCGGCGGTCACGATCGCTCCCCGCGCGAACGAGGGCCGCGGCGACCGCGGCCGACCACGTCGGCCGCACCGGGAACGAGAGCGCGGCTCATGCCACCGCCCCCGCGTACACGCCCTGCGCCGCCTCGACACCGCCGCCCGCGGGCACCGCTGCCCCGTGTCGACGCAGCACCGCCTCGAGGGCGGCGAGGGTGGTGAGCACCGCATCGGTACGGGCGTTGTAGCCCATGGTGCCGATGCGCCAGACGCGCCCGTGCAGCGGGCCGAACGACGTGCCGATCTCGATGCCGAAGTCGCTCAGCAGCTCGCTGCGCACGGCGTCGCCGACGACGGCATCGGGGATCTCGACCGCCACGACGTTGGTCATCTTGTGGGCCACGTCACCGAACACGGTGAGCCCCAGGCCCTCGACACCGGCGAGCATCGCGGCACCGTGCAGGGCGTGCCGCTCGATCACGGCGTCGCGGCCCTCGAGCAGCAGCACGCGCGCGCACTCCCGCGCCCCGTAGAGCATGGTCGTGGCCTCGGTGTGGTGGTTGAGGCGCCGAGGGCCCCAGTAGTCGAGGATCATCGCCAGGTCGAAGTAGTTCGAGCGGATGAAGTCGGAGGCCACGGCATCGCCCTCCTCGCGGATCCCGGCCTCGACGCGCGCGCGGGACCGCACGATCTCGACCGCGCGATCGGACAGGCTGAGCGGCGCCGACCCCGAGGGGCCGCCGAGGCATTTCTGCAGGCCGGCGGTGGCGGCATCCAGCCCCCAGGCATCCATCTCGAAGGCGTTGCCGCCGAGCGAAGCGGTCGCGTCGGTGTAGAAGAGGGCGCCGTGGGCGCGGCAGATCTCGCCGATCTCGTCGAGGGGCTGCAGCATGGTCGTCGAGGTGTCGCCCTGCACGCAGGCCACCAGGTGCGGCTTCACCCGCTCGATCGCCTCGCGGATCGTCGAGACCGGGAACACCTGCCCCCACGGCACCTCGATCGTGTGCACCTCGGCCAGCGCGCGCTCGGCGATCTCGGCGAGCAGGTGGCCGAAGCGCCCGAACACGGGCACCAGCACCCGGTCCCCGGGACGGATCAGCGAGATCATCGCGGCCTCGATGCCCGCGCGGCTCGTGCCGTCGATGAGCACGGTGGCGTCGTTGTCGGTGCCCCAGACCTGGCGGTACAGATCCTGCGTCTCGGTCATGGTCGCGGTCATGAAGGGGTCGTACTGGCCCACGAGCGGCGCGCCCATCGCGCGCAGCACGCTGGGGTAGGCCGAGATGGGCCCGGGGCCCATCAGCAGACGCGCGGGCGGGTCGATCGGGCCGGGGATCTGGGTGTTCACGAGGTCTCCATGGTGCGGGAGCGGCAGAGGCGGGAGGGACGGGGGCGACGGGAGCGGGAGGGGCCGGGGCGGAGGGACGCGCCGCGCAGAACTCCTGAGTTTCCGACGGCGCCCGCGGTTCGCGCCCCGTCGTCATGGGGTCGGGTGCTGAACTCGACGCGTTTTCTCAGGAGTTTCGCACGGGAGGGGGCGCCGTCATGGAAGAACACCCGCACTCTCACGACGCGCCCACGCCCGCGCCCACCAGGGCGGCGAGCCGACGCGCGAGGCGCACAAGGGCGATGTCGGTGCCCGCGCGCGAGACCAGACAGATACCGACCGGCGCCGGACCGGCCGATGTCGGCAGCGTCAGCAACGGCACCGAGACGGCGGGGAGCCCCGCCACCGCCGCCGGGGCCGTCATGCGCAACGTCGCGGCGCGGACGGCCTCGACGTCGGCCGTCCGCAGCGGAGCGGGGCCCGGCACCGTGGGGAAGATCAGCACGGCGTCGCCGACCAGCTCGGCGAGGTGCTCGGCGAGGGGCTCGAGGTCGGCGCGGGCTCCCGCCTCCGCCTCGGGTGTGATGCGCGACGCGATCTCGAAACGTTCGGCCACGGCCGGGCCGACGGCGCCGGGATGCGCGCGCAGCCAGTCGCCGTCGTTGCGCCACGCCTCGGCGCCCTGCACGGTGCGGAACGCCGTGAATGTGGCATCGAGATCGCCCGTGTGCACGGCACGGAACGGGGGCGGATCATCGGATGCCGCGAGCGCGGCCAACAGACGCGAGAACGCCGCGCGGGTGGCGGGTTCGACGTGGTCGAGGATCTCTTCGGGCACGAGGAAGCGCCACGGCAGGTCGGCACCCGAAGCTCCGTAGACGTTCTCGGTCGAGTCGGAGCCGTCGTAACTGAGGCACCAGTCGGCCACCTTCTGCAGCGTCGCTCCGTCGCGGGTGAGCCACCCGACGGTGTCGAAGGACTGCGCGAGCGGCAGCATCCCCTGGCGAGGAACGAGGTCGTGGGTCGTGCGCAGACCCCACAGGCCCTGGTACGACGCCGGCACACGGATGGAACCCGCGGTGTCGGTGGCGAGGCCGATGTCGGCGTGTCCCGAGGCGACCGCCGATGCCGGTCCGCTCGACGATCCCCCCGGGAGCGCGCCGACGACGGCGCCGTTGGGCGGGGTGCCGTAGTGCGCGTTGTCTCCGGCGATCGAGTAGGCGAACTCGTCGGTGCGGGCGATCCCACGAAGCGACGCACCGCCCCGCAGCAGGTCGGCGACCGCGGGAGCCGTGGCCTTCTCGGGGCGCGCCCCTTCGAGGAAGGTCGGGTTTCCGGCGCCGATGCGGAACCCGGCGATCGCGAAGAGGTCTTTGACCGCGACCGTGAGCCCCGCCAGCGGCCCCTCCCACGCGCCCTGCAAGAACGGATCGCCGACACTGCGCCAGATCGTGCGGTCGAGCGCCGGGGTACGCGGGGTGACGTGCGCGGCGGTGATGAGCCAGCGTCCGTCGATCCGCTGCCACACCTGCGTCTGCAGGCCGCGCCCACCGCCGACGAAGTGCGAGACCGACATCAGCAGGGCGGCGTCGCCATCGGTGCTCTCCCCCTCGGTCGCGGACGAG
Organism: Microbacterium sp. CFBP 8801; assembly: GCF_014839455.1. Lineage (NCBI taxonomy): Bacteria > Bacillati > Actinomycetota > Actinomycetes > Micrococcales > Microbacteriaceae > Microbacterium > Microbacterium sp. CFBP 8801. Next base: position 154,583 of record NZ_JACYNU010000008.1, read on the forward strand.
AGCGGCCGGTAGTGGATCTCGGCGATGTCGCGAGGGGGGACGCCGCCGCGAAGCGAGCGGAAACCGCTGATCGCGTCGTGACCGATCAGGAGCCCCGCCGTATCACCGCGGAGGGTGTCGGGGCCGGGCGCGAAGAACGCGTCGAGGGCGTCGAGGTCGTTCGCGACGATCGCGCGCTCGTACGCGTCGAAGGCCGCACGGAGGTCGGCGGGGAGAGGCGGGGCGCCGGCGGCTCCGGGCGCGGTCTCGGTCGGGCGAGTGGCCGGGACGGCGGCTTCGGGCGCGGTCTCGGCCGTCCGGGCGGCGGGCGCGGTGCCGGCGTCGCCGGTTCCGGTGGCCGGGTTGCTGGCATCCGTCATCGTGCGACCCCACGCCCTCTGTCGTCGCGCCCGTCGAGTGTCCGAGACACGCCGTTCCGGGGCGGCGCCTCACGGCGTGTGGTGGACACTCGACCCTCAGCAGGCTCGAGGGTGGGGTCGAGGGCGGGCTGGAGGGCGGACTCGACGCGGGCGAGTGCGGCGGCCAGTGCGGGGGTCATGCGGTGCCTCCGTCGGGGATGGGGCTGGATGCCAGGGGCTCGGGCTCGACGGCCGGGACACCCGCGAAGTCGGCCTCGCGGATGCGCGCGTGCACGCCCGAGACGATGTCGACCACCTGCGAGATGTCGAAGTCGGTCGCCGCGCTCAGGTAGGCGTAGCCCAGGTGCTCGTCCATGCCCCAGCGGCCGCGCAGGAGCGCGAGCGACGAGCGCACGCAGGCGCGCATGGCCGCATCGAGGTCGGGATCCATCCCCGTCGGCACGAGGTAGTCGGGCGTGCGCACGAGGGGACCTGCGACCTCGCCGAACGCCGCGCGGGCCGCGACCGCGGGAATCACCTCGAAGCGCAGCGTGGCACGCAACGACGCCTCGAGCGCGGTGAGCGCGACCTCGCCGTCGCCCTGGGCGAAGTGCGGGTCGCCGACGTACGCGAGCGCCCCCTCGACCTGCACGGGGAGGTAGAGGATCGTCCCCTCGACGAGGAGGTTGATGTCGATGTTGCCGCCGTGCGTGCCCGGCGGCACCGAGTGCGGGCGTTGCTCACCTGCGACAGCGACACCCATCGTGCCGAGGAACGGCGCGAGGGGGAACGCGACGACCGGGTCGCCGCCCTCGACGACGGGGAGCGTGCCGTGCAGGATGCCATCGCGTTCGGCGACGGCGGCGAAGACGCTGACGTTGTGCTCGCCGCGCGGCAGTTCACCCACGAGCGCGCCCTTGCCGTGCCGGTTCGAGATGACGCCGTAGGGCACCCGCGGAACGAGCGTCTCGACGGTGATCTTGAGCAGGTCGCCGGGGTGCGCATCGCGCACGTGCACGGGACCGACGACGACGTGGGGTCCGTCGGCCATCGCATCGCGCGAGACGGATGCCGCGATCTCGACGGCGTCGTCGAGCACCTGCTCCCGCGGAACACCGTGTGCCGCGAAGTAGGCGGCCGGGTCTTTGCCCTGGTCGTCGAGGATGCCCTCGTGGCTGACGGTGTCGAACGTGACGCTGGCACCCGACGCGATCTCGAGCACGGCGGTGTCGCCCGCGCACGGCAGGCGCCCCCACAGGACGGTATCGGGGGTGGCGCGGAGGTAGTGGTCGCCGGGGACGGCGCCGACGCCGGGCTGGAGGATGGGCACCGGCGACGCGGCACCGGGCACGGTCGCCTCGACAGGCTCAGGGACCTCGGCCTGAACCCTGGCCCCGGCGTAGGCCCCGGCCGCAGCACGGGTCGCGGCGGGGACCCCGGCCACGGGGGCGCTCACGCCTCCACCGCCGCGGGGGTGTGCAGGATCTCGCGGCCCTCACGCTCGGTCACGGCGGCGCCGCGGCGGTACACCGACTCACCGCGCAGCCAGGTCTCGCGTACGACGCCGGTGAGGGTCTTGCCGTGCCACGGCGTCACGGGGTTGCGGTACTCCAGCGCCGCGGCATCGACCACGAAGGTCTCGTCGGGAGCGAAGGCGACGAGGTGAGCCGGCGCTCCCGGTTCGATGACGCCGAGCCCCTCGAGGCCCGCGATACGCGCGGGGCCCGTCGTGAGCAACGGCAGGAGGCTCTCGAAGGCCAGCCCGCGCTCGCGGGCGGTGGTGTGCACAGCCGACAGGCCGGTCTGCAGCCCCGCGATGCCGCCCCAGGCGAGGCCGAAGTCGGGATTGCCCTTCAGCTCGACGGTGGACGGCGAATGGTCGCTGACGATCGCGTCGATGGTGCCGTCGATGACCCCCGCCCACAGCAGGTCGCGATTGGCGCCGCCGCGGATCGGCGGGCAGCACTTGAACGCCCCCGCACCGTCGGGCACGTCTTCGGCCTCGAGGGTCAGGTAGTGCGGACACGTCTCGACCGTGAGGCGCACGCCCTCGGCCTTCGCCGCCCGCACGTCGTCGAGCGCGCCGCCGTCGGAGACGTGCACGATGTGCGCGCGGGCGCCCGTGCGGCGTGCGGCGTCGATCACCCGGCGGATCGCGGCCCGTTCGCTGAGCGGGGGGCGACTGGCCTCGAAGTCGCTGTAGCGGGGCCCGAGTGCGCCCTCGGGGTGCAGGTGCGCGGGGTCTTCGGCGTGCACGATGAGCAGGCCGTCGAACTCGGCGAGTTCGGCGAGGCACCGCTCGAGCTGGTCGGTGTCGAGGTGTCCGAACTCGTCGATGCCGCTCGGCGACAGGAAGCACTTGAACCCGACGACGCCGGCCTCGGAGAGCGTGCGCAGCGTTCCGAGGTTCTCGGGGACGGCGCCGCCCCAGTACGCCACGTCGACGGCGAGCTTTCCCGCCGCGGCCCGGCGCTTGGCATCCAGAGCTTCGGGGGTGGTGGTGACGGGCAGGCTGTTCAGCGGCATGTCGACCACCGTCGTGACCCCACCGGCCGCCGCGGCGGCGGTGCCCGTCGCGAACCCCTCCCACTCGGTGCGGCCCGGTTCGTCGAGATGCACGTGCGAGTCGACGAGCCCGGGCAGCAGCACCGCGTCGCCGGGCAGCACGGTGGCGGCGGCGGCGTCGAAGGGCTCGACGGCGGTGATCACGCCGTCGTCGATCACGACGGTGGCGGGGCTGAAGGCGCCGTCGAGGTAGACCCGTCGGGCGGCGATCCGTGTGCTCATGTCGTTCACGCTAGGCGCCCCGCATTTCCTGAATGTAACCGTCATCAACATTCATGCGAAAACCGCGAAATCGCCCGCGTGGGGAGAAGGGGCGGGGACCGACCCCGCCGCGCCGTCCGCCGCCATACCGGGGCGCTCGCCGTGCACCGGGGCGTCCACGGACCGCCCCGGTGCATGGAACGCGCCCCGTTCGCGGCTGCCCGCGCCACCCGACACCCCCGCGGGGCGGGGCTCCCGCGGCGGCCGCGCGTACTCATCGCGTTTGCTGGTTCGAAGCCCCATGCGCACCATCCCGGATGCCATGCCCACAGCCGCCGCGACCCCGTCGACGACCGGCACCCCGATGCGCGCCGTGAGTTCCGCGCAGAGATCGGCCATGCCGGCGCAGCCGAGCACGATGACGTCGGCGCCGGCGGCCGCGGCACGGGCACCGTACCGCTCGATGGTCGTGACCGCCTCGGACCCCGTGTCCTCGAGATCGAGCACCGGAATGCCGGTCGCCGCCAGTGACACGCAGGCGCGCTCCATGCCGTACCGGGCGACGAGGTCTTCGGCACGGCCCAGCGTGCGGCTGAGTGTGGTCACGACCCCGAAATGCCGACCCGACACCGCCGCCAGATGCATCGCCGCCTCGGCGATGCCGACCACCGGGACTTCCACGATCTCGCGCGCCGCATCGAGGCCCGGGTCGCCGAAGCACGCGATGACGTACGCGTCGGCCGGGTCGTGGCCGTCGCGATCGGCCGCGATCGCCTCGACGACGGCCGCCGCCGCGGCGATCTCGTCGGTGTGGCTCTCGATCGCGTCGGCTCCGGTGGCGGGACACACGGCCTCGATGAGCACGTCGGGTCCCGCCACCTCCCGGGCGGCGTCGGCGATCTTCTCGGTCATCGCCCGGGAGGTGTTGGGGTTGATCAGCAGGATCCTCACGCGAGCGCCTCGCGGGAGGGGCCGGCGGTCGGTCGTCGGAGCACTGACGCGGGGGTCGCGGCATCCGGAACCTCGTTCGCGAGCACCGGCGCCGAGTCCGGCGCGGCCGCAGCGTTCTGCGCGAGCGCCACACCCGACGCCGACGCTGCGGTCCCGGCATCCGGAACCGTCTGCGCGAGCACCGGAGCCTCGGATGCCGCGACCTCGGCGACCGCGTCGACGGTGCCGTCGGAGATGCCCTCCGTCTCGCCCTCGAACGTCGGGATGCGGGGGTCGCGACGCTCGAACAGCAGGAACAGCACGTAGCCCAGGCCGCAGCCGATGAACCAGCTGTAGTCGCTGATCCACGAGACGTTGAAGAGGGCCAGATCGGCGAACAGCTTCGGGAAGATCCCGATCGCGACCGTCGGAACACCCGCGGCGATGACCGCCTTGACCGCGTTCGGGTTGAAGCCGTTGCGGTACCAATAGGGGCCGGCGGTGTCCATCGTGAACATCGCATCGACCTTCACGCGCTGGCGGGCGGCGATGTAGTACCCGGCGATCAGGATGCCGAAGAGCGGACCGATCAGGGCGCCCAGCACGCCGAGCGAGTAGTGGATGGCGTCGGCGTTGGAGTACCAGTTCCAGGGCATGAGGAACGTCGAACCGACGGCGGCGATCATGCCGCCCGCGCGCCATGAGATCTTCTTCGGGGCGACGTTGGAGAAGTCGAACGCGGGCGAGATGAAGTTGGCGACGATGTTGATGCCCACCGTGGCGGTGACGAAGGTCAGGCCGCCGAGGAGGATCGCGAAGGGGGTGTCGATGCGCTCGACCGTCGCGATCGGGTCGGTGATGAGCGAGCCGAACACCGGCACGGTCGCCGAGGCGGTGATGACGGTCAGCAGCGAGAAGAAGAGGAAGTTGATCGGCAGACCCCAGAAGTTGCCCTTCTTCACCGCGGCGAAGCTCTTGCCGTAGCGGGCGAAGTCCCCGAAGTTCAGCATCGGGCCCGAGAAGTACGACACCACGAGCGCGACCGCGGCGAACATCACGGGGATCGAGGCCCAGAAGTCGAGCTGGGTCGTCGAGAGGGTGAACGAGATGTTCTGGATGCCGGCCTGCGAGACGAGGTAGATCGCCAGCACGATCATCACGAGGTAGACCGCCGGCCCCGCCCAGTCGATGAAGCGGCGGATGACCTCCATGCCGTTCCAGAACAGCAGGAACTGCGCCGTCCACAGAATGGCGTACGAGATCCAGCCCAGGGCAGACAGACCCGCGAACGACACGTCGAGCAGGGCCGCGGAGCCGGGGATGAACTTCAGGAACACGATGTTCAGCGACTCGGCCGCGAGGAACGTCTGCACGCCGTACCAGGCGATGGCGATGAGGCCGCGGATGATCGCGGGGATGTTCGCGCCCCGGATGCCGAAGACCACGCGGTTGATCACGGGGTAGGGCACGCCCGTCTTCTGGCTGGGCTTGGCGACCAGGTTGGCGAAGATCTGCACGATGACGATGCCGGCGATCAGCGCCACCAGCACCTGCCACGACTGCAGTCCGAGCGCGAAGAGCGAGCCCGCGGTGACGTAGCCGCCGACGGAGTGCACGTCGCTCATCCAGAACGCGAAGATGTTGTAGCTCGACCACTTCTGCTTGCGAAGCGGCGCGAGGTCCTCGTTGGCGAGACGGTCGTCGTAGTGCGGCTTCATGTTGCCCCCGCCGTGGGGGTGGCCGGCGGCCTCCACGAGATCGTGGGGGCCGGTGAGCGGCGTCGTGGTCATGTCATTCCTCTCAGGACGATGGATGCCACGACGTGGAGTCCGCGGCCGGAGTGGACCTCTGATGTGAAGTTATGGGTTCACATCGTGCGCTGGGTTTCGCTCATGTAACAGACATGTGAAGTCAGGTCTTCACGAGCGAGGCGTCCTTAGACTCGGGGCATGACGCAGCCCGCCGCCGTTGACGACGCCCGCGCCACGCCCACCGCCGCCCGCACCGACGTCGCGCCCACGACGGACGCGGGAGTACCCGCCGAGGCATCCGTCGGCGGACGCATCCGCGACCTGCGCCAGTCCCGCGGCATCTCCGCACGCGCTCTCGCGAAGACCCTCGGCATCTCCCCCAGCGCCGTCTCTCAGATCGAGCGGGGAGTGATGCAGCCGAGCGTCTCGCGCCTCATCGCCATCACCGACGCCCTCGGGGTTCCGCTCGTGGCGGCCTTCGACCCGGCATCCGACCGCCCCGTCGAACCCGCCGGCCCCTCGGGATTCACGCTGCAGCGCGCGGGGCAGACGCCCGACATCGTGCTCGACAGCGGGGTGTCGTTCCGCCGCCTCACCCCCGGTTCGTCACCGGGCATCGACTACTTCGAATCGATCTACCCGCCCGGAGCCGCCGCCCACGGCGCCGACGGCCTCTTCCATCACGAGGGGTACGAGGTCGGCACGGTCGTGGCGGGCGAGCTCACCATCGACTTCGAGGCCGAGCGCGTGATCCTGCGCGCCGGCGACGCGATCAGCTACCCCTGCTCGGTCCCCCACCGCCTGCACAACACCGGCGACGCGGATGCCGTGGCGCACTGGCTGATCGTGCACGGCTGAGTCCGCCGCGCGGCCGGGCGCGGCCGGGTCGGGTTCGGGCGCGGCCGGGTGGGGTCCGGGGCGCGATGCGTGCACCGGGGCGGTCGTTGCGCGCCCCGGTGCACGGAACGCGCCCCGCAGCGGGGCGTCCGACCCGCGCCTCCGCCACCGGAATGTTCCCCACAGCAACATCGCCGACACATCGCGCCACAGCCCCGTAACGCAGCACCCCTAACCTGGCCGACATGCACCTGCACGACTTCCATGCCCTCGACGACGCGGATGCCACGGCGGTCGTCCGCGTCTGGGCCGACGTACCCGGCTGGGTCGCCGCCGTCGTCGAGGGCCGCCCGTACGCGAGCGTCGACGCCCTCGCCGCCTACGCCGCCGACCTCGCCGCAACGTGGTCGCCCGCCGACCTCGAGGCCGCCCTGCACGCTCACCCCCGCATCGGGGCGAACGTCTCCGGCGACGGCGCCGAGGCCGCGGCATCCCGTCGCGAACAGGGCTCGATGGCCGCCGCCGCCGATGACGACGTCGCCGCGATCGCCGCCGGCAACGCCGCGTACGAGCAGCGCTTCGGCCGCGTCTTCCTCATCCGCGCCGCCGGCCGCACCCCGGGCGAGCTGCGGGCCGAGCTCGAGCGCCGCCTCGGCAGCGACCCCGACAGCGAGACCATCGAAGCCACGCGCCAGCTCGCCGAGATCGCCCTGCTGCGCCTGCGCACGACCTTCGCCGACGACGCCCCCACCGAACCGGAGGCCGCCGAATGAGCCACCTCACCACCCACATCCTGGATGCCACGGCCGGCACCCCGGCAGCCGGTGTCGCCGTGACGCTGGCCCATCTCGACGGCGCGACGATCGACGCGGCCGAGACCGACGCCGACGGCCGCCTCTCCCTCGGGCCCGACCGCCTCGACGACGGCGACTACAGCCTGACCTTCGCCACCGGCGCGTACTTCCGCGGCCGGGGTGTGGCGTCGTTCCACCCCGTGGTCGCCGTCGCCTTCACTGTGTCGGGGGAGGCCCACCTGCACGCGCCGCTGCTGTTGAGCCCGTTCGCCTACTCGACCTACCGCGGCAGCTGAGGAGCACCATGAGAGTCATCGTCATCGGCGCCGGCGTCGGCGGCACCTCGGCCGCCCTCGCCCTGCAGAAGCTCGGCCACGACGTCGTCGTCTACGACCGCATGCGCGAGAACCGTCCGGTCGGAGCAGCCCTGTCGCTGTGGTCCAACGGCGTCAAGGTGCTCAACTGGCTCGGCCTCGGACCCCAGGTCGCCGCCCTCGGCGGGCAGATGGACGACATGGCCTACTACGACGGCCACACCGGAGACGAGCTCTGCCGCTTCAGCCTCGCCCCCGTCACCACCCAGACCGGTCAGCGTCCGTACCCGGTCGCGCGCGCCGACCTGCAGCAGCTGATGATGGATGCCGTGGGCCCGGCGAACATCCGCCTCGGCCGTCAACTGGTCGGGGTGTCCGACGACGGCGAGACGGTGACGGCCACGTTCGCCGACGGGACCACCGACACCGCCGACCTGCTCATCGGCGCCGACGGGGCGCGCTCGATCGTGCGGGACTACGTCACCGAGCCCACCGGCATCCGCCCCGAACGCTCGTACTCGGGCTACGTCAACTACAACGGCCTCGTCGCCGCCGATGAGCGCATCGGGCCCCTCGACCAGTGGACGACCTACGTCGGCGACGGCAAACGGTGCGCCGTCATGCCCGTCGCCGGCGACCGCTTCTACTTCTTCGTCGATGTGCCCGGGCCTTCGGGCGTGGTCGAAGACCGCATGTCGGCTCTCGAGGCCGCGTTCGGCTCGTGGGGCGCCCCCGGGGTGCGCGCGCTCCTCGACGGCATCGACGCCGACGAGTCCCTGAACCGCGTGGAGATCTGGGACATCGACCCGTTCGACACCTGGGTGCGCGGTCGCGTGGCCATCCTCGGCGACGCGGCGCACAACACCGCCCCCGACATCGGTCAGGGCGCCTGCTCTGCCCTGGAAGACAGCTTCGCCCTGGGCATCGTGTTCGCGACCTCGACCCTCGGCGTGGAGGACGCGTTGAAGCGGTACGAGCGCATCCGCACCGAGCGGGCGGGCGACCTGGTGCTGCGCGCCCGCAGGCGCGCCCACGAGACGCACGCCTTCGACATCGACGCGACCCAGGCCTGGTACGACGGCCTGCGCCGTGAGGACGGCACGGGCGTCATCCGCGGCATCGTCGGCAACATCGAGGGCAGCCCGGTGGAACTCGGGGCGAGCGTGCTGGGCTGAGCCTCGCCGCGACCTCGTCCCGCTTTCGGCTGTCTAGGAGTCGCGCAGGCAGCCGTTTCGGGGACACGGTCCACCAATAGCGGGACGTCGATTCGCCGCCGACGCCCGCGACCTCGTCCCACTTTCGGCGGCCTGGGAGCCGCGCAGGCAGCCACTTCTGGAACACGGTCCGCCAAAAGCGGGACACGGTCCGCGCGGACGAGACGCGGAGCCGAACCGGGCGTGTGACCTCGCGTGACGGCGGGACGGGGACGAGCGCGGAGGGCCGTGGCACCGTGGGACCGACGCACACCGACCCCGCACTGCCTTCGGGAGGCACCATGTCCGAGTACTTCGACCGCACCGCCGACAAGACCTACACCAAGGTCTACAAGGCCGAGACGCCCGACATCCTCGCCGCGTTCGCCGCCTTCGACCAGGCCGTCTTCGCTCCCGAGGGGCGCGCGATCCCGCTGAAGTACCGCGAGCTGATCGCGCTGGCGGTGGGCATCACGACGCAGTGCGTGTACTGCATCGACGGGCACTCGCAGAACGCCGTGAAGGCCGGCGCGACCGAGGCCGAGCTCGCCGAGGCGGCGTGGGTCGCCACCGCCATCCGCGCCGGCGGCGGCTACGCGCACGGACGCCTGGCGTTCAAACTCGCCGACGACGCCCGTCCCGACCACCAGCACTGACCCGCGCCGTGGCCGACGTATCCCCCCTCGAGGCCGAGGCGCTCGAGTTCATCCGCGCCCTGATCCGCATTGACAGCGTCAACACGGGTGAGGCCGCGACCATCGGCGACGGCGAGACCCGGGCCGCCCTGTTCGTGCAGGAGCAGCTGCGCGACGCCGGGTACGACACGACGCTGGTCGAGCCGGTGCCGGGACGCGCGAGCGTGATCGCGCGTCTGGCGGGGTCGGATCCGGATGCCGGAGCACTCGTCGCCCACGCCCATCTCGACGTCGTGCCCGTCGAGGCCGAGAACTGGACGCACCCGCCCTTCGGGGCCGAGATCCACGACGGCGTCCTGTACGGCCGAGGGGCCGTCGACATGAAGAACTTCGCCGGGATGCTGCTCGCGATCGCCCGCGCCTTCCGCCGCGACGGCATCGTGCCGCGGCGCGACCTGATCTTCGCGTTCTTCGCCGACGAAGAGGCCGGGGGCGTCTGGGGCGCACGGTGGATCGTCGACAACCGCCCCGAGCTGTTCGCCGGAGCGACCGAAGCGCTCAGCGAAGTGGGCGGCTTCTCGCTGCCGCTGCCCGACGACCGCCGCGCCTACCTCGTCGCCACCGCCGAGAAGGGCGTCACCTGGGCCACCCTCACCGCGCGCGGCCACGCGGCCCACGGCTCGCGGCCCACCGCCGACAACGCCATCGTGCGGCTGTCGCGGGCGGTCGCCGCCGTCGGCGCGCACCGCTTCCCCCTCGTGCGCACGGCCACCCTCGAGCGTTTCCTCGAGGTCTACGGACGTGCCAGCGGTCGTCCCTTCGACGGCGCCGACCTCGACGACGATCTCGAGCGGCTGGGTTTCGCCGCCTCGCTGATCGGCGCGAGCACCCGCTCCACGGCCTCGCCCACCGTGCTCGAGGCGGGCACGAAGACGAACGTCATCCCCTCGTCGGCCTCGGCGCGCCTCGACATCCGCGTGCTGCCCGGGCAGGACGACGCCCTGCGCGACGAGCTCACGGCGCTCGTCGGACCCGACATCGAGATCGCGTGGGGACGCGCGGTGCACGCGATCGAGTCGCCCGTCGACGCGCGGCTCGTCGACGTGCTGCAGGACGCCATCACCGCGGAGGACCCCGAGGGCACGGTCGTGCCGTACCTGCTGCCGGCCAGCACCGACAACAAGCACCTCGCGCACCTCGGCATCCGGGGCTACGGTTTCGTGCCGTTGCGGGTGCCCGCCGACTTCGACGTGTTCGGGCAGTTCCACGCCGCCGACGAGTGCGTGCCCGTCGACGCCCTGCACTTCGGCACGCGGGTGACGGCTCGGATCCTGCGGGAGGCGTGAGGCCGGGCTGGCGGCCGCGAGTCGCCGCAGCGCCCCCGCTGCGGCGTGCCGAACTCCTGAGGAACCGGACGCCGAGGCCGACTCCGCCGCGGAAGGCCGCGCCGCGCGCCGCGCCGCCGTCGCGATCCTCAGGAGTTCGGCCCGCACCGGCCCGGTAATCCAGCCCGCCCCCGGCCTGTCCCCGCCGTACCTCGACGAGCCGTCACGCGCCAGCCTGTTACCCCGCGTGGCGCGGGGTTGCGGTGCGTATCGGGGCATTGCGGCGTGTGAAACCGCGCCGCACGCGCCCTCCGACCCCGTCATAGCGTTTCGGTCACCCACCGGCGTCCCCGCCGGTCCGGAGTCCGAGGAGCACCCATGACCACCACCGCGCCGGCGTCTGCCGCCCGCCCGATCGCCGAGCCCGCCGGCGCGCCCGCCGCCGCCCGCATCGACCTCGGCACGATTGCCGTCGTCCCCACGCGTCACTGGTGGCGCTGGATCTTCAGCGCGCTGCTGGTGTTCGTCGTCGCGCAGTTCGCGTGGAGCCTCGTCACGAACGACCGCTACATGTGGGACACCTTCGCGCAGTACTTCTTCTCGGAGCCCGTGCTCATCGGCATCGGTTACACGCTCTCGCTCACCGCCATCTCGACGGTCGTGGGGTTCACGCTCGGCACGGTCCTCGCCCTCGGCCGCCTGTCGGCGTCGCCACTGCTCAACGCCGCGGCGTGGGGCTACATCTGGTTCTTCCGCTCGGTGCCCCTCGTGGTGCAGATCATCGTCTGGTACAACCTCGGCTACCTGTACCCGACGCTGGGCCTGGGCACCCCGTTCACCACCGACTTCTGGATCGTGGAGTTCCCGACGGTGCAGCTGGTCAGCGCGTTCGCGGCGGCGATCCTGGGGCTGGGTCTTCATCAGGCGGCCTACTCGGCCGAGATCATCCGCGGCGGTCTCGTCTCGGTCGACCCCGGTCAGCACGAGGCGGCGGCGGCGTTGGGCATCCCGGCATCCCGTCGGCTGTTCCGCATCATCCTCCCGCAGGCCATGCGCTCGATCGTGCCCAACGCCACGAACGAGGTGATCGGTCTGGTGAAGGGCGCGTCGGTGGTCTTCGTGATCGCCATCCCCGAGCTCTTCTACGCGGTGCAGGTCATCTACAACCGCAACAGCCGGGTGATCCCGCTGCTGCTGGTGGCGGTGGTCTGGTACACGCTCATCACGACGATCCTCAGCGTCGCCCAGTACTACATCGAGCGCCACTACGCCCGGGGCGCGGCTCGGGCCCTGCCGCCGACCCCGGTGCAGCGGGCGCGCACCTGGGCCGGCGTCCAGTGGGCGCGCCTCGGCGACACCCCGGCGCCGCCGGGGCGAACGGATGCCACCGAGCCCGCCGCGACGTCGACGGGGGGCCGCGCATGACCGCCGTCACCGCGACGCGCGGGCTCGTCGAGATCCATAACGTGCACAAGAGCTTCCACGGCGTCGAAGTGCTCAACGGCATCGACCTCACGGTCGAGCCCGGCGAGGTCGTGGCGCTGCTCGGACCCAGCGGTTCCGGCAAGTCGACGCTGCTGCGCACGATCAACCACCTCGAGACGGTGGATGCCGGCTCGATCACGGTCGACGGCGAGTTCATCGGTTACGAGCTGCGCCACGGCAGGCTGCACGAGTTGCACGAGCGCGAGGTGCTGCAGCGGCGGACGCGGGTGGGGATCGTGTTCCAGAACTTCCACCTCTTCCCCCACCTCACCGCGCTCGAGAACATCACCGAGGCGCCCCTGGCCCTGAAACGGCTGGGGAGAGACGAGGCGCGCGGGCTCGGCCGGAGCCTGCTCGACCGGGTCGGTCTCGCCGACAAGGCCGACGCCTACCCGAGGCAGCTCTCGGGCGGCCAGCAGCAGCGCGTCGCCATCGCTCGAGCGCTGGCCCTCACACCTCAGGTGCTGCTCTTCGACGAACCCACGAGCGCGCTCGATCCGGAACTCGTCGGCGAGGTGCTCGACGTCATCCGCGACCTCGCGAAGCTCGGCACCACGCTGGTGATCGTCACGCACGAGATCGGCTTCGCCCGCGAGGTGGCCGATCGCGTCGTGTTCCTCGACCAGGGACGCATCGTCGAACAGGGCACGCCCGACGAGGTGCTGGAACACCCGCGGCACCCGCGGACACGCGAGTTCCTGGCCAAAGTCCTCGGCTGAACCCGGGCCCCGCCCCCCGAGTCGCGTCGCCCGCGCGCTCGCTCCGACCCGTACCCGAAACGCCGTCCGGCGCCCGCCGGAGGCATCGCATCACACCGCCGTCCGTGACGCGACACCGGCGCCACGGCATCCACCCCTCACAAGGAGACACAGCATGGCCCTCAGCAAGAAGCAGAGCATCGCGATCGGCGTGATCGCCGCGGCGGTCGTCGCCGTCGTCGGCGGCGGCGTCGCCCTCGGCATCAACCGCCCGGCCGAAGCGGTCGCGGCGCCGGAGCCCTCGGCATCCGCCCCCGCCGTCGAGTGGGTGCACACCGATCCGATCCCCGACGCCGTCGCCGCGCTCGAAGCCAGCGGCTTCACGCCCATCGAGGCGGGCAAGCTCACCGTCGCCGTCGGAGCCTTCGTGCCGCCGCTCAGCTACGTGCCCGACGGCGAGACGCTGCCCGCCGGCACCGAGCCCAACATCGGCTCGCTCATCGCCGAGAGCCTCGGCCTCGAGTACAACCCCGTCGTGGTGGCGTGGGCGGATTGGCCCCTCGGCATCCAATCGGGCAAGTACGACCTCATCACCTCGAACGTCACCGTGACCGAGGAGCGCAAGGAACTGTACGACTTCGCCAGCTACCGGCAGGACCTGCTCGGCTTCGCCGTGCGCTCCGACAGCGCGATCGAGAAGATCGAGAAGGCCGACGACATCTCGGGCCTCAAGGTCGTCGTGGGCTCGGGCACGAACCAAGAGAAGGTGCTGCTGAGCTGGAACGCCGAGCTGACGGCCGCGGGCAAGGCCCCCGCCGAGCTGAACTACTACGACGACAATGCCGCGGCGACCCTCGCCCTGCAGTCGGGCCGCGTCGACGCGACCTTCGGTCCGAACGCCACCGCCGCGTGGGCAGCGAAAGAGACCGGCGAGACCAAGATCGTCGGGATCGTCCCCGGCGGCTGGCCGCTGCAGGCCGACATCGCCGCGGGCACGAAGAAGGGCAATGGGCTCGTCGAGCCGGTCAACGTCGCGCTCGAGGAGCTCATCCGGAATGGAAAGTACGCCGACGTGTTGAAGGTGTGGAACCTCGAGTCCGAGGGCATCGAGACCTCGCAGATCAACCCGCCCGGACTCCCGAAGTCCTGACCTGAACGCGGCCCGGTCCTCGAGACCGGGCCGCGTTCTCGCTTCCTCGAAGGGATGCCATGACCACCTCGCTCCCCGCCGACCGCGCCGCGGGCGCCGGCGACGCCCTCGCGCCGGCCGAAGCCCCCGCCCTGACCATCCGCCTCGTCGCGCCCGACGAGCACGCGGATGCCGGGCGCCTCACCGCCGACGCCTACCGCCACAGCTACGAGGGGCTCACCGCGGGCTACCTCGCGTCGCTCGCCGACGTTGCGACCCGGGTCGCGCAGGGCGAGGTGTGGGTCGCCCTCGACGGCGACGAGATCGTGGGCACCGTCTGGACACCCCGGCCCGGCGAACGCCTGTCTCCGCTCGCGGTCGAGGGCGAGCTCGACTTCCGTCAGCTCGCTGTTGCGCCGACGGCCCGGGGGCGCGGCGTGGGCGAGGCCCTCACCCGTCACGTGATCGGGCTGGCCCGGGCGCGCGGGGCGGAGCGCGTCGTGATGAACAGCGGCCCCGAGATGCTCGGCGCCCACGCGCTGTACCTCAAGCTCGGCTTCCGCCGGCTGACCGAGCGCGAGCATCCGGTCGAGGTCGAGCCCGGGCGCTTCCTCGATCTGCGGGCGTTCGCGTACGACCTCTGACGGCGCTGGTGCGACCCGCCCCGCACCGTCCGGGGCGGGGTTCGTGCAGCGGGGCGGTCAGTGCCCGCCCCACTGCACGTTTCGCGCCCCGAACCCCCGCGCTCGGGCGGGCCGCCTCGCGCCCGCGCCGATGACGGCGACGTCGAGGGTCTCGTCGGTCACGCGGCCGACGATCCCGCGGCCAGCGGCTTCGCGAAGCACCGCGAGGCGGGGAACCGCACGTAGGGCGGAAAGGTGTCGATGGCGTGGTACCCGATGCGCTCGTACAGCGCGATGGCCTCGGGCTGCCGGTCGCCGGTCTGCAGGATGAGCCGGGACGCGCCCCGGTGCCGGGCGATGCGCTCGAGCTCGGCCATGAGCGCGCGACTCGCCCCCTGCCCGCGGGCGCGGCGATCGACGAAGACGCGCTTGACCTCGAGCTCGCCGCCGAGGGCGCGGAGCGCCGCGTGGCCGACCGGCTCGCCGGACCCGTCGTGCACGAGCAGCACGTCGACGATCGTGGCGGGATCGACCGCGAAGTCCTCGGCCAGCAGGGCGCGCGTGTGGTCATCGAACGCCGCGAACGCGTCGGCGTACCGCGGGGCGATCTCGTCATCCATCGCGGCGCGCAACGCCACCGCACGCTCGTCGTGCCAGTCGACCCGCTCGATCGTCCACGTGCTGTCCACCGCCGTCATCCCGTCAGTATCTCCCCGCTCCTCGCGACTCTCCCCCGGCACCGGAAACCGCGGGTAACACTTCGGCGGGCGCCACTCGCAACGCGGAGTCGGCGACCGTCACCGGGCGTCGAACGTCTTCACACACGTCATCGTGGGGTGGTCCCGTTGCGTCTCGTGACCCCCGGCTTGCACGGCCGCCGCGACCGGCGCAGAGTGTCCCGGTGACCTCCGCATCGCTCCTCGACATCCCCCACGCCGACGCCACCGTCCTCGACAACGCCGCCTGGCACTCCCTGGCCGGCCCGCACTCCTCGTTCGCCATCGGCGGCGACCTCGTCCGCCGGTATCCCGAGGACGTCGCGCCGTTCGTCGCCGTGCGCACGTGGGACGAACCCGAGGTCTGGGACGCCCTGCGCGACCTCGTCGGACCGGGCGCCGACGTCGGCCTGTCGGGCTACGAGGGCGGCTTCCCCGAGGGGTGGGAGTACCTCGGCGGGGGCGAGGGGGTGCAGCTCGTCGAGACCGACGCCCTGCGGACGCGTCCCGATGACGAAGCGATCGAACTGGATGCCGCGGACGCGGCCGACATGATCGCGATCGTCGACCGCAATCAGCCCGGCCCCTTCCGGCCCCGCACCTACGAGCTCGGTCGATACATCGGCATCCGTCGCGAAGGCCGTCTGGTGGCCATGGCCGGCGAGCGCCTCCACCCCACGGGGTGGACCGAGATCAGTGCCGTCGCGGTGGATGCCGATCACCGGCGCCAGGGCCTCGCCTCGCGCCTCGTGCTCGACGTGGCGTTCCACATCCAGCAGCGCGGTGACCGCGCACTGCTGCACGCGGCGGCGACGAACGTCGGTGCGATCGCGGCGTACGAGCGCCTGGGTTTCGCGCTGCGGCGGCGGAACCGGTTCGTCTCGGTGCGGACGCCGGCGTGACCCGCGCGCTCCGCTCCCTCGGCTTCCTCACCATCGGCCTCTTCGACCGCGACGACCCGCGCGCCGGGCACGAGACCACCCTGTCGATCATCGAGCGCGGCGAGCGCCTCGGCTTCGACAGTGCGTGGCTGCGTGATCGGCACCTGCAGTACGGCCTGTCCTCCCCCGTCGCGGTGCTCGCCGCGGCATCCCAGCGCACGAGTCGCATCCGGCTCGGAACCGCGGTCATCCCGCTCGGCTACGAGAACCCGTTCCGCCTCGCCGAAGACCTGGCCACCGTCGACGTGCTCAGCGGTGGACGCCTGGAGCCGGGCTTCTCGGTGGGTCCGCCGCGCCGGCTCGACGAGATCGCCGCCGCGCTGTACCCCGACACGTCCGACCACGAGGACTTCGGGTACGGGCGCCTCGCGCGGCTCCGCCGCTTCCTCGCAGGCGAGGCCGTCAGCCCGTTCGCAGGCACCGAGGGCATCGAGGAATACTCCGAGCGGATCGAACCGCACTCCGCGGGTCTCGCCGACCGGCTCTGGTACGGCGCCGGGAGCCCCACCTCGACGACCTGGGCGGCCGAGAACGACTTCCACCTGCTCACCAGCAGCGTCATCCAATCGACGACGTCGACCGACTTCGACACCGAGCAGTACGCGCAGATCCGCCTGTACCGCGACACGCACGCCGACGGCGAGAACGCCCGCGTGTCACAGGGTCTCGTGGTGGTCCCCACCGACACCGCCACCCCCGACCAGCGTCGGCGATACGAGGCCTACGCCGAGTCGCGGCGCGGACGCGTCGGCATCCCCCAGGGTCCCCGCGGGCTGCTGTTCGCCGCCGACCTCGTCGGCACCTCGGAGCAGATCGCCGAACAGCTGCAGGCGACGGCGTCGTTCGCCGAGATCGACGAGGTGGCCTTCGCCCTGCCGTTCGACCTCGCACCCGACGACTACGTGCAGATCCTCGAGGACAT